>JAZTZF010000185.1:0-9619 GCA_045637325.1 Eubacteriales bacterium
CGCGGCAGGGGTAAGACCTATAAACAATATCGTTGATATCACAAACTTCGTTATGCTCGAATACGGTCAGCCGATGCATGCGTTCGACTACGAGTATATAAAGAGCCGCGAAATCAACGTTCGTAATGCATCTGCCGATGAAGAAATCGTAACCTTGGACGGCATCACTCGTCAATTGACTCCCGAAATGCTTGTAATTGCAGACGGAAGCCGTGCGGTTGCGCTTGCAGGTGTAATGGGCGGCGAAAACAGCGAAATTACCGATAATACCGTAACCGTGGTGTTCGAGAGTGCGAATTTCGCGCGTGAAAGCATCCGCAAGACCTCTAAGTCTGTCGGTCTGCGTACCGAAAGCTCGGCAAAGTTCGAAAAAGGCTTGCCGGCATGCAATACTCTCCCTGCGGTGGACCGTGCGGCAGAACTCGTTACGCTTCTCGGTTGCGGCGAGGTCGTAGAGGGTATTATAGATATTAATAATGCTGATATTTCCGAGCGCGTCGTTGCCTATGACCGCGCAAGGATAAATGCACTTTTGGGAACTGATATTCCTGATGCCGAGATGGACAAGATCCTTGCTTCCGTCGAGCTGATAGCAGACGGCAAGGGCGGACTTATCGTTCCTCCTTACAGAAACGATATCATCAATACCGCGGATATCGCGGAAGAAGTTGTTCGCCTTTACGGCTTTGATAATATCGAGCCTACCATGTTCAAAGGCGCGGCAGACCTCGGGGGCAGAACTCCCTACGAGGCGTTCCGTTACCGTATAAACGATGCGATGGCAGGCTTGGGCTACTGCGAAAGCTGTACCTACTCTTTTGTATCTCCCAAATCGCTTGATAAGATCAATATCCCTGCCGACAGCGAACTGCGTGATTTCATCCGCCTTATCAATCCGTTGGGCGAGGATACCTCGGTAATGCGTACACATCCTCTGCCGTCGATGCTTGAGGTTCTGGAGAGAAATGTCAACCGCAAGGTCGAAAAGTGCCGTATGTCCGAAATAATGACGCTTTATTTCCGCGACGGTGATCTTTCAAACGAGAAAAAGTCGCTCTGTTTCGCATTCACACCCGATTGCGGCGGTTTTTACGAGCTGAAAGCAGATGCAGAAGCACTGTTTATTCGTCTCAATGTTTGCGAGCGCGAGTATATTGCGGTTGCCGAAGATCCCTCCTTCCATCCCGGACGCTGTGCGGATATCAAGGTTGGGAATAAGGTTATAGGCAGACTCGGTGAGGTTCATCCTCTCGTTTGCGAGAATTACGATCTCCCCAAGGGTGTCTGTGCTGCAATAATTTCTACCGAGCTTCTTTATGATTCGGTAAAAACCGAGCGAGGATATATTCCTCTTCCCGTTTATCCCGCCATGGAACGCGATATCGCGCTTATTTGCGATAAGGACCACGAGGCAGGTAAGCTCCTTTCGGATATACGCTCGTATGCTGGCAAATCGCTTGAGAACGCGTTTGTGTTCGACGTATACCGCGGAAAGGGCGTAGAAGACGGCAAAAAGAGTGTTGCGGTGCGTTTGGTGTTCAGACTCGCCGATAAAACACTTACCGACGAGGAAGCCGATGCAGGCGTAAAGAAAATATTGAAAAAGCTCGAAAAAGAGCAGGGAATAGTACTTCGTTCTTAATTTGCAAAAAAACACTTGCAAAGAACGTAAGTTTGGTGTATAATAAAAATGCTATTTGAAACATCTGTCAAGGAGGGTTGAAAATGCAGGACAAAAATCAAAAATCGGTTGACAATAAACAAAAGACCATAATGTTTCCTGTAAAAGAACAGCATAGGGAAGTATTGCGCGAAAAATTGCAAAACGTTTATGAATCGCTTGTCGAAAAGGGATATAATCCTATCAATCAGATCGTGGGTTATATCATTTCCGAGGATCCGACTTATATCACAAATTACAATAACTCCCGCGCGATCATCTCCAAGATAGACCGTGATGAATTACTCCGCACGCTTGTAGAGGACTTCATAAATACGGACGGCAAGAAGAAAGGTTGATTTTCATATTATGAAGACACTAATGTACAAAGGCAAGCCTCTTGTTCGTCAGGGCAGGTTTGTGTTCTATGGTCATCCGGATGATAAATATATTCTGTTTATGAATATTTTGGATACCAAGAAGGTCGGTAATCTCGAGGTTGCTACAAAGGTGCTCGTTCAGATTCAGGATACCGATGAGGATATCTCGTTTAACGATAAGGTTATCAAACAGTGCGAGAAAAAGAATTTCTACGATGCGTTTGAAATCGGCACCATCTGGCTTGAGAGAGCACTAAAGCAAAAATAACTCAAATTAAACAAAAAAACGTCCGTCACGGGCGTTTTTTTATTTCATATTATATAATAATTTTGAAAAAACAGTTGAAAAAGAGCCGCGGTTGTGTTAATATGGATACTTGAGGTAATATTATGAGTTATAAATATGTTTTTTGGGATTGGAACGGCACCTTGTTTGACGATGCAACGGCTTCATGGCTTGCCGTTAATGATATGCTCGACAAAAGAAGTCAGCCGAAAATATCATTCGATCAGTACCGTGATTATGTCGATGTCCCTATAATTAGGTTTTACGAAAAGGTAATGGATGTATCAAAAGAAAACATGGAGGAATTGTCAGCAGAGTTTCATTCGCTGTGCTCCAAACGTCTTCCCGATTGTCCGCTATCCCATAAAGCAAAGGAAACACTTGAGTTTTTGCATAACAAGGGTATCAAGCAGTATATTTTTTCGTCAAGCCACAGCAAGAGGATAGTTCCTTTTCTTGAATGCTTGGGAATAGATAAATATTTCGATGCCGTTTTGGGCGCTGACGATTGTTATGCAGGAAGTAAGATCGAGCGCACCGAGAATTATATAAAGCAAAATGGCATTTCACCCGATGAAATCCTGTTTATCGGTGATTTGGTTCACGACAGCGAGGTTGCTTTAGCAATAGGTGCCGACTGTATATTGGTTTCAAGCGGTCACCAATCCAAACAAACATTGTCCGAGACGGGCGCGACGGTTGTCGCTACGTTAGAGGAACTTTTAAATAAATTTTCCCATGAGGTCTTTTTATGTTGAAACGCGGTTTTGATTGTGAAAAATACGTGGAACTTCAAACACGTCATATAAGAGAAAGAATCGATAAATTCGGCGGTAAGCTTTATCTCGAATTCGGAGGAAAGCTGTTTGACGACTATCATGCCTCGCGCGTGTTGCCGGGGTTCAAGCCGAGTATAAAGATCGATATGCTCACCGAGCTTAAGGATGAGGCGGAAATTGTTATCGTTATAAGCAGTAACGATATCGAGAAGAACAAGGTCAGAGGCGATCTCGGTATAACCTACGATCAGGACGTGCTCAGGTTGATAGATGCATTCCGTTCCTGCGGCTTATATGTTGGAAGCGTGGTTTTGACACAGTACAATTCTCAGCCTGCCGTAGTGGCATTCCAAAAACGTCTTGAGAATCTGGGCGTAACTACATATAAGCATTACCCGATCGAGGGTTATCCCTCTAACGTGAAATTGATCGTAAGCGAGCAGGGATACGGCAGAAACGAGTTTATACAAACCTCACGACGCCTTGTGGTTATGACTGCACCCGGGCCCGGAAGCGGTAAAATGGCGACCTGCCTGTCGCAGCTTTATCACGAGCACATGCGCGGCGTTAAGGCAGGGTATGCGAAGTTCGAAACCTTCCCGATATGGAATCTTCCGCTTAACCATCCGGTAAATATTGCATACGAGGCGGCAACAGCCGATCTTGATGACCTTAATTGTATCGACCCCTTCCATTTGGAAACATACGGGGTGCAAACCGTAAACTACAACCGCGATGTCGAGATATTCCCTGTACTAAAGGCAATATTCCAGCGCATCTTTGGTGAATCTCCGTATAAGTCGCCTACCGATATGGGCGTAAATATGGCAGGCAACGCCATATGCGACGATACCGCTTGCCGTGATGCGGCTAATCAAGAAATAATCCGCCGTTACTACGAGGCACAGTGCCAGCAACGAAAAGGCTTGGGCGAAGAGGGTGCCGTACAAAAAATAGAGATACTTATGAGCCAGTGCGGTATTTCTCAGGACGACAGGGCAGTGGTTGTAGCGGCAAATACCCGCGCAGAGGAAACAAACAACCCTGCCGCCGCGATAGAATTGCCGGACGGCAGAATAATCACTGGCAAAACAAGTTCGCTTTTGGGCGCGTCAAGCGCAATGCTGTTGAATGCACTCAAGGCGCTTGCAGGGATCGATAACGATGTGCTCCTTATATCGCCGTCGGTAATCGAGCCTATTCAGGAACTTAAAATTCAGCACCTCGGCAATAATAATCCGCGCTTGCATACCGACGAGATACTTATAGCACTCTCGGTCTGTGCTGTCACCGACAGCAACGCCCGTCTCGCTCTCGACCAACTCAAAAAGCTTTCGGGATGCGAAATGCATTCTTCGGTTTTGCTTTCTCAGGTCGATGAGAAACTTCTGAAAAAACTCGGTATCAACCTTACCTGCGAACCGCAGTATCAAACAAAGAAACTTTATCATTCATAATGAAATTAACAGATATGTTTACCGTCTCCGGAATGTCGCGGAGAATACAAAAAAACGGTGATCTGCCAAGCACGGCGTCGCTTTATAAAGGGTTTATGGTAATGGCTTGGCCTGCCATGGTCGAATCGATATTGATGAGTCTTGTCAATATCTTCGACTCTGTAATGGTTTCGTCTCAGGGCATAAATGCCGTTGCGGCGGTAGGCTTGACCACGCAACCGCGTATGATATTCTATGCGGTCTTCTTTGCATTGAGTATAGCCGTAACAACCATCGTTGCGCGCCGAAAAGGCCAAAACGACCGAGAGGGCGCAAACGCAACGCTTTCACAGTCGTTAGGCTTGGTAACCGTGCTTGCCATAGTGCTTTGCGGTACTGCAATTGCCGTGGCGGAGCCGTTGCTCGACTTTGCGGGAGCTAACGAGGACACGCTTGAATATGCTCTTGTATATTTCCGCATAACCATGATCGGATTGATGTTTACCGCATTCGGTATGATAATCAATGCGGCACAGCGTGCAAGCGGAAATACAAAAATATCAATGCGTACCAACGTCGTGGCAAACGTAACCAATATTATTTTTAATGCACTTCTTATAAACGGCATCTGGATTTTCCCCGAACTCGGCGTAAAAGGTGCGGCTATAGCAACGCTTATAGGCAATATCGCATCATTTTTGATGAGCGTCTTCTCGTTGTTCGGGAAAGACAAATTTTTGAAATTCAGTTTTAAGTATATGATACGCTGGAAGTCGCATTTGCTCGGCACCATCGGCAGGGTCTCGCTCGGCGCGGGAACCGAACAGCTATTCATGCGCATCGGATTTTTTATTTATGCAAAACTGGTTGCAGAGCTGGGCACTGCCGAATATGCTACGCATATTATCGCAATGAACATCATCACGGTATCGTTCGCCTGTGGCGACGGACTGAGTGTGGCGGCAAGTGCGCTTATCGGGCAGAATTTGGGCAAGCTTCGCCCCGACCTCGCAACGCTTTATACCAAGGTCGGTCAATGGGTAGGCCTTGTTTTATCGGTACTGCTTATATTTTTGATGATTTTCGGCGGCGGCTGGATGGTACAGCTGTTTGCCGATCCGAGCGACGAACATTATAAATACGTTATCGAAAACGGGCGTATACTCACATATTACATTGCGCTTATTTCGCCGGGGCAGATTTCGCAGGTCGTCTATAACGGCGCTCTGCGCGGAGCAGGGGATACAAAATACGTTGCTCTTACCTCTGCAATATCCATAGGCGCGGTACGTCCGCTTACCGCATATATACTTTGTTATCCGCTCGGGCTTGGTCTGTTTGGCGCATGGATAAGTTTGCTTATCGACCAATACATGCGGCTCGGGTTCTCGATGCACCGTTTCGTAAGCGGTGTATGGCAAAAAATCAAGGTTTAGGGAGTTTTTATGACAGTCAGCGAGGCGCTTTCCAAGATAAAAGAATTCGAAAATACAAACGCGGCATTGAATCACGCCGCAGGGATACTCTATTACGACGGAGATACCGTCGCACCCGAGGGAAGCGTAGAGGTTCGCGCACTGACACTCGGAGAGCTGTCGCGTATCGGTTATGAGCTGATAACCGCACCCGAGTTCACCGAAGCTCTTGAAACGCTGAAGGGCAGTCTTGAATCTCTTTCCGAGATCGATAAACGAAAGGTGCAAGAGCTTTATCGGGAATACGATAATACCCGCAAAATACCCATGCAGGAAATGGTGGATTTTAATATTCACCTTGCCGAGTCTTCGGCTGTATGGCATAAGGCAAAAGAGAATAACGACTTTGCATCCTTTGAACCGTATCTGCAAAAGACGTTTGACACTCTAAAAAGGTTTGCATCTTATACCGATCCCGATAAGGATCCCTACGATGTTTGTCTTGATAAATACGAACGCGGATTAACACAAGAAAGCTGCGAGAAATTTTTCACCGCGCTCAGAGCAAGAATCGTACCGCTTATCGAGCGTGTCGGAAAGGCAAATCAGATAGACGATTCTGTACTGCGTCTGAATTATCCCAAATCACAGCAGGAAAAATTTACAGATTATCTTGTTGACGTTATGGATATCGACCGCAAGCACTTCACGGTAGGCGAGACAGAGCATCCGTTTACCATCAGCTTTACCGGCAAGGATGTCCGTATAACCACACACTATTTCGAGGATAATCTGGCAACGTCGCTCTACAGCGTGGTTCACGAATGCGGCCATGCGCTGTACGATATGAACTCTATGCCGGAACTGTTCCGTACCTCGCTTGAGGGCGGCGTTTCTATGGCGATCCACGAGAGCCAGTCGCGATTTTATGAGAATATCATCGGCAGAAGCCGTCCTTTTTGTGAACTGATCCTGCCGTTTCTGAAAAAAGAGTTTCCGACACAGCTTGCAGGCGTTGACGGCGAAAACTTTTATCGCATGATAAACCGTTCCGAACCCTCGCTTATCCGTACCGAGGCTGACGAGCTCACCTATTCGCTCCACGTTATGGTGCGGTACGAGCTCGAAAAGCGTATGATGTCGGGCGAGATTTGTGCAAAAGATCTGCCGAGCGAGTGGAACCGTCTGTATAAGGAATATCTCGGCGTCGATGTGCCCGACGATAAAAACGGCGTGCTTCAGGACAGCCATTGGTCGGATGCGAGCGTCGGCTATTTCCCGTCGTATGCGCTCGGTTCTGCATACGGCGCGCAGATACTTTCGGCAATGAAAAAGGATATAGACGTAGAATCGGCAATAAAGAGCGGAAAATTAACTCTAATTAACGATTGGCTGCGCGAGAAGATATGGAAGTTCGGCTGTTTGTATGATCCTGCAGACCTGTTCAGAACGGTCTGCGGCGAGTTCGATCCGAACTGCTACGTTGATTATCTGGAAAATAAATTCACCGAGGTTTATTCGTTATGAGCTATCTTGTAGATGAATGTATTTTAGATTCCGGAGATAAAGTAATAATCCGTTGGTCGGACGGTACCGAAACACGCGCGATATACAAAGAAACCTATGGGTATAACCATTTTTTCGATGCCGTTCCCAAAGGTGAAAACGAGATCCGCCTTTCGAACCATTTTATGCGTTTGAAGGGCATACATGTAAGAAAAGATGATGAATAATGGATTATATTGATCTTCATACACACTCGAATTGTTCAGACGGCTCAATGTCCCCGCGTGAGCTTGTTTTCCACGCCGCAGAGCGTGGATTAAAAGCAATAGCACTTTCCGACCACGATACCGTTGCAGGAATAGACGAGGCATTGGCGGCAGGGAAAGAGTACGGGGTAGAGGTCGTTCCCGCAATTGAGTTTTCCGTTCAGTCGCAAACCGAAACACATATATTGGGCTTTTACATCGACCACAAGAGCGATCTGATAAAAGAAGCACTGTCGAATATCAATTCGGTGCGTTGGCAAAGAACCTTGAATACCTGTGACAAACTGCGCGGGCTCGGGTTTGACGTCACCATTGAGGAAGCACAGGCAATCGCGCCTGCAGGTATAATCGGCAGAGCACACTTTGCAAGACTGCTCGTCGAAAAAGGCTATACAGAGAGCGTAAAAGAGGGGTTCGACAAATATCTTGCCAACGGCAGACCTGCCTACGACGGCACCCAGTATCTCACGGCAGAAGCTGCGGTTAAACTTATAGATGCCCTGGGCGGTGTGAGCTTTGTGGCACACCCTCATCTTATAAGGCTTGATGACGCCTCGTTAAGAGCTTTTCTCATTGAACTTAAATCTGCAGGATTATGCGGTATAGAGGGATATTATAACGAGTACACACCCGAAATGCAGTCCTATTTTTGCAATCTTGCAAAGGAATTGGGATTGGAAATTTCGGGCGGTACCGATTATCATGCAAAAATGAAACCGCATATAGAGATAGGTATCGGACAGGGTGATATGAAAATACCTTATTCGGTACTTCAAAGAATCAAAGACATAGTGGCATCAAAATGAATATCGGATACAATCAGGCGTTTGATTTTCTTTTAAGTAAAATTAAAAATTATCGGGGTAATATGCCATTGGTAATAGCGTTTGACGGAAGATCGGCATCCGGAAAAACGTCTATGGCAGATAAATTAAAATCTGTATTGGGCGTTTCGGTAATTCATACGGACGATTTTTTTCGCCCGAGGGATATAAACGGTAATCTTTGTTTGTCCCAATACGACGGCAATTTCGATTTGCAACGCTTCAAAACCGAGGTTGTAGACAAACTAAAAAGCAAAAAAGAATTCAGTTACGGTGTTTTTGATTGCAAATCAGGTAAAATTGATTCTTTTTGCGATGTACCCATATCAAATTGCTATATCGTCGAGGGGGCATACAGTCTAAACCCCAATTTGGGCGAATATGCCGATATCAAGGTGTTTTTTGATGTTTCGGCAGATGTTCAAAAGCAACGTATAATCTCTCGTAACGGCGAGAATGCGTATGATAGATTCAGCAAGATCTGGATACCTGCCGAAGAACGCTATCTTTCGCATTATAACATTCGTTTGGGGTGCGATGTAATATTGTCGGAAGAATAAAAGAAATATCCCAACAATTTCAAAAAAACAAACAGGACGGACGATTTTATGTTTAAAAAGAGTACAGCGTTTTTACTTGCCGCGATTTTTCTTTTAACAACGATCACGGCGATCGCCGCAACTCCGGATTCCGATAGGTTGATCGGGGATATTAATAATGACGGTAGCATAGATTCTGCAGACTATGTTTTCTGCAAGCGTGCCGTTATCGGAAGTTATGTTTTGGATGATATTCAGCATAATTTTGCCGATGTTAATGCCGACGGCGACGTTGATGCAATTGACTATCTTTTTCTAAAACGCCACGTTCTGGGAACGTATGAGATAGTCCAGCCCGAACCCGATGACGGCAACACCGATGGCGATACAAGCGACGATACAAGCGGCGATACAAGCGGCGATACGAGCGATGACACGAGTGATGATACAAGTGACGATACAAGTGATGACACAAGCGATGACACGAGTGATGACACGAGTGATGATACAAGTGACGATACAAGTGAT
>JAZTZF010000186.1:0-9570 GCA_045637325.1 Eubacteriales bacterium
GATACTCGGTTGCCTCGATATCCTTGTTCTTTAGGTCATTATCGGCAGAATCGAGCAGATCTTGGATAGTAATATCGCCGTCCTTAAGTGCCATCTCGAGCATTTTCGGCTCGCCCTCGATCTCCGCCATCATCATTCCGCCGACAACGTAGACTACCATTTCGTCGGTATAATAAATATACTCTACCCTCTCGCTTCCGTCGGAAGTATAGGCAAGACCGTATTTATTTGAAGAAGAACAGGAGACCAGCAACAACACGCAGAGTATAAGAACAGTGAAAATAACCTTTTTACTCATTTTCCGCCTCTTTCTTCGATTCGCCGTTCAACTTTAGCTCGGCAAACTGCTCGCGCGTTATAAGTATGTTGCGCTTTTTCGTTGCCGCATCGAACTCGCCAATATATCCGCGTCGTTCCATTTTGTCAACGATTCTTGCGGCGCGCGCATATCCGAGCGAAAGTCTGCGCTGTAAGAGCGAAGTCGAGATGGTTCCGCTGTCTATTGCGACCTCGATAGCATCCAAAAACATGGGATCGAGTTTTTCGCTTCCGTCATCGGGCTCGGCTTCGACGGATGCACCCTTCTTGCCCTTCATACCGCAGAGTTTTGCTTCCTGCTCGATAAGTTTGATAATAGATTCGTCATACTGAGCATGCGCCGCTTCCTTGATAAACTGCGTTACCGCTTTTACCTCGGTCTTGTCATCGACAAAGGTACCCTGCACACGCAAAGGCTTGAGCGCGCCAACAGGATAATAGAGCATATCGCCCCTGCCAAGTAGCTTTTCGGCGCCTGCTTGGTCGATAATGGTACGGCTGTCGATTTGCGACGTGGTTGTCAGCGCGATTCTCGAGGGGATATTTGCTTTTATAAGTCCGGTAATAACGTCTACCGACGGACGCTGGGTACCGATAACAAGGTGCATTCCTGCCGCACGTGCCTTTTGTGCAAGACGGCACACCGAGGTTTCGACGTCGTCGGGAGCTGTCATCATAAGATCGGCAAATTCGTCTATGAATATAACTATCTGCGGAAGCATGGGACGCTCGGGATCGTCGGCAACCGCAAGGTTATATCCTGCAAGATCACGCGCACCGACCTCTTGTATAAGACGGTAACGGTTTTCCATTTCGGTACACGCCCAATTAAGTGTACCTGCCGCATTCTTGGGATCGTTTATAACCGGTACGAGAAGATGCGGAATATCCTTAAAATCGGCAAATTCAACCGATTTCGGGTCGATAAGTATAAGTTTGACGTCGTTGGGATGGTTTCTGTAAAGCAACGAGAGTATAAGCGAGTTTATGCAGACCGATTTACCCTGTCCGGTTGCGCCCGCAACAAGCAAGTGAGGCATTTTGGCAATGTCGAGATATACCGGATTGCCCCCTACGTCCTCGCCCAGCGCGGCAAAAAGACGGCTCTTGTGGTCGCGGAAGGTCGGGTTGTCGATAAGACGGCGAAGTCTTACGGTGGCGGTATTTTTGTTCGGAACCTCAATACCAACGGCAGCTTTGCCGGGGATACTCTCGATACGGATAGACGATGCCGCAAGGTGCAGTGCAAGGTCCTCGGCAAGATTGGAGATCGCTTTTACCTTAACGCCGGTTTCGGGACGCAACTCGTATCTGGTTACCGTGGGACCGAACGTGGTATCTATAACCTTTGCCTTTACGTTAAAGCTCGCCAATATTTCCTCAAGCCTGCGGCTGGTACGTGCGATATCGGCAGGGCTTGGTCTGGATGCGTTGTTTTCGTCGGAGGTAAGAAGCGATATCGGAGGGAACACGTAGGGTGTATCCTCTATGGGTTCAAGGCAAAGCTCTTCGTCCTCGACCTCATCAATGATCTCGGGTATGGTTTCGGGAACGTTCTCTTCGGTTTCTTCGGGAACGGTTTCGACAATTGCTTCTGCCTCTTGACGTTCCTCCAGCGGATCGGGCGCTAATTCAATATCGTCCGCCGCGTTATATTCCGAGATGACTTCAAACCCGTTGCCGCTTTCGGCAGGATCTTCGGGCAGCGGCTCGGGAGTTATCTCCACGGGCTCGATAGCCTTTTTCTTCTTTTTGGGTTTGGGTTCGGGGACGTATTCTTCTTCCTCGTCCTCTTCCTCCTCACGCGCCTCTTTCGCACGGGCAGCGGCATCGCGGAAATAATTGATTATTGCCATAACCGTATCCTTGGGGGTTGCGCCGCAAAGCAACACGGTACAAATAAATATGCCCAAAACGGCAAGCACCATGGACGCCGTAGCGCCAATGGTCTTGATGAACGCCATAGCTATCAAACCGCTTATAAGACCTGCACTTTGCAGTTCCATTCCTTTGGGATACAAATCGCGCACTGTCATTGCCTCGCCGCCTGCGACGGCAACCTGCACGACCAAGGAAATGAATATAAACTCAAGCGCATAGAGAAAATATTTTACCTTTGCTACATTGTTTGCGTGGTCTCTGCCCCAAAAAATAACGATAATGAGGATAAGGAACGGAACGACATAATAAATCGGACCAAAAAGCCCTTTTAAAAAGCTCGAGATCGCCTTTCCCATCCAACCGTTATTAACAGACGGCAAAAAGGTAAGTATGATAAAGAAAGCGACAAAGCCGACTGCCCAACGGATAATCTCCGAACGGTCGACTTTTATCTGTTTTTGTTTTGTATTGGTTGTCTTTTTTGTTTTGGATTTGGTTGAAGTCCTGCTTTTTTTCTTCTGTGCCACGTCCGACTCCTTTTATATAACTATATCTGCAATGATTGCGGAAACACCGATTATTATACAGTAGACCGCGAAAAATGCGAAACTCTTATTTTTGGTAAGATACTGCAACAGTTTTATGGCGAAAAATCCCACGACAGCCGCCGTTACCGCGCCCGCAAGCACCGGCAATAACATTTCGCTTCCGAAACCTTCATCGAGCATATCCGGCAGTTCCGAAACGCATGCGCCCAAAATAGCGGGGATCGACATAAGGAAAGAAAATCTGACCGCTTCTTCACGGGTGTAACCGAATATTCTGCCGCCCGTGATGGTAGAACCCGAACGCGAAATACCGGGAAGAATGCCCAAACACGCCTGCACGACACCCACGCCCAAGGGGCGCAGAAAACCGCCGGTTTCGGGAGAGGATTTGCCGCCGGACAGGCGATCGCTTATGATCAGCATACTGCCGTTAATTATCAAAAGCACTCCGATTGCCCAGCTGACCGTACTAAGTGCCTCGACGCTTTCGTCCAACCCTAGCAATTTTATGGGGATAAGCGGAAGTGTTGCGACACAAAGCATCAAAAAGAGCTTCTCTCCGCCGTCAAGACCTTGTTTGATCTTGCCGGTGAACAGTTTTTTCATTAACGAAAAGAAACCGTTTATAAGAACAAGCACGTCCTTGCGGAAAACGACGCAAACCGAAACGAGCGTTGCCAAATGCAGAGCAATATTAAATGCAAAACTGCCGGCGGTTTCGGTGCCGAAAAAATTCTGTGCCAGTGCAAGATGACCCGAACTGGATATGGGCAAAAACTCGGCAATGCCTTGTATTATTCCGTAAATTATCGCTTCAAATATACCCATTGGGATTCCCCCTCTATATAGTGTTTATATACTACAACGTATACTTACCGCATATATATTACGTATTATAACTGTATATTCTCAAATTGTCAAGCAAACACATGAACAATGCGATTGACAAACCGATGTTATTGGTGTATAATCGAATCCGAATAAAGGAAAAGGAGATGAATTTTTTGTCTTCAGCATTTAAGAATTTTTTTATCACCTTCACTGTTTGTCTGTTGGTGTTTGGATTTATAGGGCTTCAATACGTTTATCCTTGGCTTTCGAACATTGCGAATTTTGATGATATGGGCGATAACAGCTCCGAGAGTTCGGGGTCGGAAACTTCGGACGATACAAGCGACGATACGTCCGAACCCGTAACCGTTCCCGTAAGCGATTATGACGAAAACGGCGACGTTTTTACCGCGGTGATAATGTGCGTCGATTCAAATAACCGCGCGATAAACTGCGTGTTTATCGATGCCAACGCAAAGTCGAAACGGTTCATATACTGTCCTATCCCCACTTCTATCAAAATAATCAACGAGGTTGGCGTTGCAGTGCCTATCGGCGATATGTTCAGTACAATGACGCCGAAGGAAATATGTCAGAGCGTTTCTTCGATTACCGGCATAGAAACAAAATACTGTCTGCGTTTTGACCGCGAAGGTATACGCGAGGTTGCGGCGGCAACCCCCGGCGTAAGCATAACGTTAAAAGAGGACATTTCGATAATTAATCCCGAGTACGAGGATTTTATACCGGTTGACGGCGATTATCCCGAGGATTATTATATAAACATTTCCAACGTTGACGGCAGAGTATTGCTGAACGAAAAGATAAACGGAAAAGCAAAACTCGATTGGCTTTTAGAGTATAATCCTCATTCCGACGATACAGAATACAATGCGCTTTATTCCCAGATAGCAAAAGTTATGATCCGTCAGATTTTGGATCTTGAAAGCTCACTTAAAAGCACCGAGTTTATGAAAAAAGTTATCAAAAACTGCGAAACCAACCTTACGCTCGATGCCGCAAGCGGTCATCTGGATACTATATTCTCTTATGATGATTTTCAGCGTCACGACACTACGTTTCCGGCAAACTGGGAAACCGCAGTCACAAAACTGCGCGAGCTTGACGGAAGTTACAACAAATAAAAACAGGTGCAACAAATGAAAAAAGAATATTCTCCCGCTACAAAATGCATCCACTCGGGTTATCAACCCGCAAACGGAGAGCCGCTTGCGCTCCCGATATATCAAAGTACAACCTACTCCTACAGTTCACCTACCGAAATAGGCAAGTTGTTTGACCTCACCGCCGACGGCCATATGTATTCGCGCATATCGAACCCTACGGTCGCTTGCGTGGAAAGCAAAATTGCCGATCTCGAGGGTGGTATAGGCGCGCTTTGTACCTCGTCGGGACAGGCGGCAAGCTTTCTTGCGGTTGCCAATATTGCTTCCGCGGGCGATCATATTTTGGTTTCTTCCAAGATCTACGGCGGAACCACAAATCTTTTTAACGTCACGTTAAAACGCTTTGGGATCGACTGCACGTTTTTCGATCAGGACATATCCAACGAAGAGCTGGAAGCACTTATACAGCCCAACACCAAGCTGATTTTCGGCGAGACGATTGCAAACCCCGCACTTTCGATATTTGATATCGAGCGTATAGCGCAGGTTGCGCATAAAGCGGGCATTCCTCTGATAGTGGACAACACGTTTGCAACCGGCGTGCTTTGCAGACCTATCGACTTCGGCGCGGATATAGTTATTATTTCCACCACGAAATACATGGACGGCCATGGTGTTCAGCTGGGCGGATGCGTTGTAGACAGCGGTAATTTCGATTGGACCCAAAACGACAAATTCCAAGGTCTTTGTACCCCCGACGAATCCTATCACGGCATTGTTTATACCGATTCGTTCGGCAAGCTTGCCTATATTACCAAAATGCGCGTACAACTTATGCGCGACTTTGGCGTGTATCCCTCGGCACAGGCGGCATTTTTGCTTGATCTCGGCATGCAGACGCTCGACGTGCGTTTGAGCCGTCATTCCGAAAACGCGCTTGCGGTTGCAAGGTTTTTGGAGGAAAGCGGATATGCGGAATACGTAAATTACGCAGGGCTCGAAAGCAACAAATACCACGAGCTTGCGAAAAAATATCTTCCCAAGGGCTGTTGCGGCGTTGTTTCGTTCTGCATCAAGGGCGGCAGAGAAAAAGCCGAGAAGTTTATGAACTCGCTTACCCTGTTCGTCAACGCGGTTCACGTTGCGACGGTACATTCCTGCGTGCTTCACCCTGCAAGCGCAACCCACCGTCAGCTCAGCGACGAGATGCTTGTTGCGGCGGGAATTGATGCCGGACTTATCCGTATTTCGGTTGGCATCGAAGATATCGACGATATTATCGGTGATCTAAAATCGGCATTGGAAAAAACTTTCGATTAAAGTGTCGAATATACTATTGAAATTCGTTACAAAATGTGATATTATCTAAGTTACTACATACGGAGGTGTTTGTTATGGCATATTCTATTAACAACGATACTTGCATCGGTTGCGGCACCTGCGAGGCTGAATGCCCCGTAAGCGCTATCAGCGTTGCTGATGACGGCAAGTACGTGATCGACCCCGAACTTTGCATCGACTGCGGCGCATGCGCAGGCGTATGCCCTGTTGACGCTCCTCAAGCATAAATTACGGGCCGAAAACCAATAAAGGGACTGTTGCAGGATATATATCTTGTAACAGTCCCTTTGGGATTTTGGGATTTATACCGAAATTTATTGAAATTTCAAATCGGATTTTTATCGACAATTTTTTTAATTGTTTTTTGATATTATTACAACTATGTTAATCTCTGTACGGTATTATTTATGGGCAACATACACGTCAACAAAATAAATGCGGATATAGTTTTACGCGAGCCCGAGGGCGGGATTCGGTTCGGTACAGATGCGCTTTTGCTTGCTGATTTTGCATCGAGCGTAAAAAAAGGCTTGTGTATCGACCTCGGTACCGGATCGGGTGTTATACCTCTGCTTATGCTGGCATCGGGCAGCAACGCCGACTTTTTGGGGTTGGAGTTTCAACCCGAATAGGCAAAGATAGCGGCAGAAAACGCAAAAAGCAACAACCTGTCCGAAAAATTAAAAATAATCTGCGGAAACGCCGCCGACTATAAAAAACTCTTTGTCAGCGGCGAGGCAGACTACGTTGTGACAAATCCCCCTTATCTGCGCTCGGATTGCGGTGCGGACAACGATTCCGAACCGCTTAACATTGCAAGGCGCGAGGTTTTCGGCGGTGTCGAGCTGTTTTGCCAAGCCGCGTCATGGTGTTTGAAGAGCGGCGGCGGATTTTTTGCCGTCTACCGCCCCGACAGACTGGTTAATCTGCTTTGCGCCATGCGAAACAACCGCATAGAACCCAAGCGTCTGCGCGCCGTTGTTCCGTCTTTGGGCAAAAGACCGTCTTTGGTGCTTGTAGAGGGCAAAAAAGACGGCAAGGAAGGGCTTATATACGAAAAAGACCTTATCATTTACACCGACGGAACTCACGCGATCCAAACCGACGAAATGAAAGAAATTTACAAACGTTTTTAGTTTTTTCAATTAAGGATTCAAAATGACAAAAAGAACGATTGCGGCAATATTAATATTGCTTTTGATCCTGCCTGCCGTGGTTTCGGCAGGGAGTGTTCTTTTTGCGCCAAAATCGGCGTTTGACGGGTTTGATGCCGACCGCGAAATATCGCTTTCCGAGGCAATGAGTATTGACGGCAGAAACACCTCAAAACCGTTGGCTCCGCTCGGCGAAAAAAACCGTTATATCGTAAAATTCAAGTCCGAAACACCGCTTTCGGTAATCGAAAGCGCGCTGAAAAATACCGACTATCGCCCGCTTGCCGAAAGTGAGCACAGACTGTTTGCAATCGCACCCGACGGTGACGGTTTTCTTAGCGAGCACGCGGATATAATCGACTATTCCGAGCCCGATCTTGTGCGCTCTGCGCTTGCAATAACCAACGATGCCGTTATTATGCCGTCGTACGAATCGCACGGCATCTATACCGCGTGGGATACCGTCAAGGGCAAAAGCAATATTACGGTCGCTGTGCTCGATACCGGTGTGGACCGCAGTCACGAGGAGCTGCAAAATATTAATATCCTTTTGGGATACGATGCCGTATCGAGAAGTTCGGGCGTGAACGAAGACACCGCAGGCCACGGTACCGGCGTTATAGGAATTATTGCGGCTGCCGCCGACAACGGTACAGGTATTGCAGGTGTTGCACACGGTGTGACCATATTGCCGATAAAGGTTTCTTCCAGCAGTACCGCCATATATTCCTCCGACCTCATTTCGGGCATACGATTTGCCGCAGATGCAGGCGCAAAGATAATAAACATGTCGGTAGGCGGTTATTCCTCTTCTTTTGCGGAGCAGGAGGCTGTTAATTACGCCGTTTCGAAAGGGTGTATACTTATTTCGGCGGCAGGCAACGGCGGAAACCGCCCTTATGCAGATCAAAAAAGTTATCCTGCATCTTATGACGGCGTTATTTCTGTTGCATCCTGCACGATAAACGGCGAGAGAAGCGATTTTTCGCAATATAACGATGCCGTAGACGTGGCGGCTATCGGAGAAGATATAACCATGCCGTATGTGCAGAACGGCAATTCGATCTACCGCACCGACTCGGGAACAAGCTATTCCTGCGCGGTGGTAAGCGGTATTGCCGCATTGGCGGCATCGTATATCGACGACGGTGTGCGTTTCGGCGCGGACGAATTTTTGGCGTTGATAGCAGACACCTGCGGAAAAGACCGTACCGTCGAGTTCGGTCACGGCATAATCAACGCCGCAGATATAATCAAAATTACCAACCGCCCGATTATAACCGGCGTGAGCGACGGCGGAAGTTATTCCGAAAGCGTACAGGTCGGTTTTAACAGGGGTTCTGCCGTACTTAACGGTGAGCCTATCGAAGACGGCGATAGGATAATTTCCAACGGAAAGCATACTCTGACCGTAACCGACGGAGAAAACGAGCGCACGATTTCTTTCAGGCTTGAATATGATCCGCTTTCTTATGAATTCAAGGAATTTGCATCTTTTGCATATTTTTCCTTTGACCGCGGGAACGCGCGTCTTGACGGATTCCCCTATAAGTCGGGCACACGCATATCCGCCTCCGGCAGACATGAGTTTATACTCACCGACGGCGAGGAGGTTTTGAAAAAAGAAATATATCTGCAGTACTCGCTCCCTGCCGTTTATGGCATAGAGAACGGCAAAACATACACCGAACCTGTCGGAATACGCATAATCGGTGACGGCTCTGCCGAGCTTGACGGCAAAGAAATATACGGCGAAGCTGTCGTAATGCAAAACGGAAAGCATACGCTCACCGTAAAAAGCGGCAACGGTGCCGTTTCCAAAGAATATAATTTTGAAATAAATTTTACCAACGGAAGATATATCCAAAACGACTACGCCATGGCGCGTGCCGCCGTTGACGAAGACTACCGATATATCTGCCTTTACGGAGAATCGCCGTTGGGGGTACGCATATATAATATTGATTCTCCCGAGAGAGTTTTGCACACGCTCGATGTCGGAAAGGTTTATAGCCATGCGTTCTTAGAAAACGAGCTTTTGCTTTTCGGCGAAAACGGCGTAAGCGTTATAAAACGCGAAAGCGCGCTTGACACAGACGGCGGGATTGACCGACTTGTTTCCCCAGAGGGGATGGATTACTATACCTTTGCCGACGGTAACGCCTATTGCTTTGATAACAGCAACATGTACACGCTTGATATAACAAGCGGAGAAACAGAATTACTGACAGAGCTTGGTTTCGACTGCGATTACGCCTCGTATTCCGACGGTAATATTTATCTGCTCGCACGGGCAGAGGACTCTCTCCTGCGCAGTTACCGTATCGAGGACGGAACACTGACCGAGTTGTTTGACTTAGGCGCCCGAAT
>JAZTZF010000187.1:0-2522 GCA_045637325.1 Eubacteriales bacterium
GAAAACAGCGACAAACTGTTGGTTCTTCAGCTTGATATGGGCAAAGAGATCCGTCAGGTTGTTTCGGGCATTGCAAAATATTATCAACCGTCCGAGCTTATCGGCAAAAAGGTTATCGTTGTCTCGAACCTCAAACCGGTCAAACTGCGCGGTATCGACAGCAACGGTATGATACTTGCCGCAGATACAGAAAACGGCGTGAAGGTGCTTTTCGCTGACGAGAACGCCACCTTGGGAAGTCAGGTTAGATAAATGTTCGATATTCACGCGCATTATGATGATCAAGCGTTTGATCCCGACAGAGATGAGCTTATAACTTCCCTCTTTGCCGAACACGGTGTCACGGGGATAATAAACGCAGGATGTAACATCGAAAGTTCGCTGTATTCGATCGAATTGGCAGAAAAATACGATGGAGTATACGCAGCGGTAGGGTTTCACCCGAGTGATGTAGCAGATTTTACCGAAGAGGCTTTTCAGAAAATCAAGTCGATGCTTTCTCATCCAAAAGTTGTTGCCATCGGTGAAATAGGTCTTGATTACCATTACGGTACTGATGACAAAGAACAACAAAAAGAAACTTTTCGTAAACAGTTACAACTTGCAGTTGATACCGATATGCCTGTAATCATACACGAAAGAGACTGTGTAGCGGATTGTCTTGAAATAGTTTTTGATTATAATGTACGCGGTGTGTTTCATGCCTTCTCGGGAAGCAAAGAAACGGCAAAACTATTGCTCGATCGCGGTTGGTATATTTCTTTTCCCGGTACTGTCACCTTCAAAAACGCAAAATACCCCGTTGAAAATGCCGCAATACTCCCTGAGGACAGAATTTTGACCGAAACCGATTCCCCTTATCTTACGGCACATCCTTTCAGGGGAAAAAGAAACGACTCGAGCTATATGAAATACACACTCCAAAAAATTGCCGAAATAAGAGGTTGCTCGTTTGAACACATCGAAAGAATCACCGAAGAAAATGCAAAACGACTTTTTAGGCTCTAAATCACGTTCAAACACGTTTGCATATATCGTCGGAAATAACATTTATATCAACATAACCAATAGATGTACCAATGATTGTACCTTCTGTTTAAGAAACAACGGAGATACGGCTTACGGAAGTAACACTCTTTGGCTCGAACACGAACCGACACCGCAGGAAATACTCTCGCAAATCCATGATATATACTTTGACGATTGCGAAAGTTTTGTTTTTTGCGGATACGGCGAGCCGACCTGCCGTTTTCAAGCATTAATTGATACGGCAAGTATACTTAAAAAGGAATTTCCCGAAAAACCTATAAGGCTAAACACAAACGGTCAAAGCGAGCTGATCAACTCGCCCGAACATACAAAACTGTTATTTGGGTTAATAGACAGCGTTTCTATCAGCATGAACAGTGCTAACGAAGATGATTATGATGCATTGTGTCGTCCCGTTTTCGGCAAAAAAGCCTTTTCGGCAATGATAGAATTTGCCGAGCATTGTGTCGGAAATATTCGCTCCGTTCAATTTTCGGTTGTAGAGGGCACATTATCAAATAACGATATTGAAATATGCCGTAAAATCGCCGATAAAACAGGTGCAAAACTGCGTGTACGCAAATTCATTAGCGAAAACGACAAAAACCCCGAATGAAAATACTTCCAATTTGAAAAAAATCACAATTGTAATTTTTCACCAAAAGGTATAAACTACTATATGGTGAAATAAATAAAATTCATGGAGGACTTTAAAAATGTCTGTAAAAGTTGCTATTAATGGCTTCGGCCGTATTGGCCGTCTTGCTTTCCGCCAGATGGTTGACGCCGAAGGTTATGAAGTTGTTGCTATCAACGACCTCACCAGCCCCAAAATGCTTGCTCACCTTCTCAAGTATGATACCGCACAGGGCGGTTTCTGCGGCAAGCTCGGCACCACCCCCGCACATACCGTTTCTTCCACCGACGATTCTATCATCGTTGACGGCAAGGAAATCAAGATCTACGCTGAAAAGGATGCAGTTAACTGCCCTTGGAAGGCTCTTGATGTTGACGTAGTTCTCGAATGCACCGGTTTCTACACCTCTAAAGAAAAGGCTTCTGCTCACATCACAGCAGGCGCAAAGAAGGTTGTTATCTCTGCTCCCGCAGGCAACGATCTTCCCACCATCGTTTATAACGTAAACAATGACACCCTCACTGCTGAAGATACCGTTATCTCTGCAGCTTCCTGCACCACTAACTGCCTCGCTCCCATGGCAAAGGCTCTTAATGACTATGCAGCTATCCAGAGCGGTATCATGACCACCGTTCACGCTTACACCGGCGACCAGATGATCCTCGACGGTCCTCAGAGAAAGGGCGACCTCAGAAGATCCAGAGCTGGCGCTATGAACATCGTTCCTAACAGCACCGGCGCTGCAAAGGCTATCGGTCTTGTTATCCCCGAACTCAACGGCAAGCTCATCGGTTCCGCACAGCGTATTCCTACCTGCACCGGTTCCACCACCATCCTTATCGCTGTTGTTAAGGGC
>JAZTZF010000188.1:0-10848 GCA_045637325.1 Eubacteriales bacterium
CATTTTTGCCTCCTTTTCTTATTTAAAATTTCGTTATTTGTACTGCCATACCTTGGGAACAAACAGTTCATTAAAGCAACCCAATGCATAACGGTCTGTCATACCTGCTATAAAATCTGCGGTTATTACTTCAATACCGTCTTTTTCGGCATACTTAAGATATTCGTTAGGGATAGAATCGGGGTGCGTGGAAAAATGCTCGAACAGGAACGTTATCATATTAAGAACTCGTCCGTCCTCGCTTTTTGCGATTTTGTTCATATAAACGCTTTGGAACATAAAATCGCGCAATTCGTCCATTGCCTGTGCATAAGGCTCTACCAGACCAATACCATTTTCAACACCGTTGTTTATGGCGGCAGATACAAGCGAGGTTATGCGCTGGCTATGGGTTGTACCCAACACGTCGCTGATATTTTTGGGGATATCGGATATGTTAAGTATGCCGGCGCGAGCGGCATCGTCGATATCGTGATTTATGTAAGCGATACGGTCGGCTATTTTAATAATTCTGCCTTCTAATGTATCGGCAGGAGTGTTGCCCGTATGGCAAAGAATACCGTTTCGTACCTCGTAGGTAAGGTTAAGTCCTTCGCCCTCGTTTTCCAAATAATCCACTACCCTGAGGCTTTGCTCGTTGTGTCGAAAACCGTTGGGTAAAAGCTTATTTAATGCACGTTCGCCGGAATGCCCAAACGGGGTGTGCCCTAAATCGTGCCCTAACGCCGCGGCTTCGGTAAGATCCTCGTTAAGCTTTAGTGCGCGGGCGATCGTACGGGCGATTTGAGCAACCTCTAAGGTGTGGGTTAATCTCGTACGGTAATGGTCGCCCTCCGGTGCAAGAAACACCTGCATTTTATGCATTAGTCTGCGGAAACTCTTGCTGTGGATGATCCGGTCGCGGTCGCGCTGAAACTCTGTCCTGACGGGACACTCATCTATCGGATAGAGCCTACCGCGCGTATCCTTGACATGAAACGCAAAATCGCAGAGAAAATCATCCTCGTAAGATAGAATACCGTCTTTTCCCATATAGGAACACCGCCTCACATTTTCTGTCATCTTTACAAGAATATATACGCATTAATTATCAATTTTACTTTTTTCGCTTTTAATTTTACTAAAAATATAAAAATTATTTTATTCTTTTCTTTATGTTCACTTGTCTTTTTTGGAAAAATGTGCTATAATATACTGAATATATTGTTTTATATTTATTTGGAGAAAGAATGTTTGGTTATATACGCCCCGTAAAGGGTGAATTATATGTAAAAGACAGCGAGTTTTACTCGGCAGTTTACTGCGGACTTTGCAGGTACGGCGGAAAAAACATTTCGCACCTTACACGCTGGCTTTTGAATTATGATTTTGTATTGCTGGCGTTGTTGCGGATGTCGCTTTCGGGAGAAGCCGTTTGTGTCGAAAAGAAACGCTGTCCCTACAAGCTCCGCAAAAAAGCATGCGCTTGTGCAGACGAAAGCTATTCTTTTGTTTGCTCGGTGTTCGGTTTGCTTACATACGGAAAACTGCTTGACGATATAAAAGACGAAAAAGGGATAAAGCGTGCAATAAAAAAAGCCGTCAAGCCGATTTTTAAGCACATGGCGAAAAAATCCGACAGATTCGAGGGGTTAAACGAACTGATATCCCAAGGTCTTGCGGCAACCGACAAGGCAGAAAGCGAAAAATGCAAATCTATCGACAGGGCGGCTGACGGTTTTGCGGTTATGATGAAGAAAGTTGCATCCTACGGCTTGGACGGCGACAAGAAAGCGATTGCCGAGAATTGCGGGTACCACATCGGGCGGTTTATTTATATTGCCGACGCTTTTGACGATCTTGCTTCCGACAGCAAAAGCGGAAATTACAACCCTTTGCTGCTCTGTTACGGCAGTGTTGAATCTGCGCTTGAGCACAGCGAAGAGATCGCAGAAACGCTTTTTGACAGTCTTAATGCATTCTCAAATTACTACGCACTTGCCGTATGCAACCCTATAAACGGCACAGACAGATTAATATTTAACATTACCGAGCTCGGAGGAAGAGCCGCGGTAAGGCGTATAATCGAAAGGAACAATAATAAATGAGCAACCCTTATGAAATTTTAGGCGTTTCGGAAAACGCATCGGATGAAGAAATCAAAAAGGCTTATCGTAAATTAGCCAAGCAATATCATCCCGACAACTATACCGACAATCCTCTAAAGGATCTTGCGGCAGAAAAGATGAAGGCTATAAACGAAGCCTATGATACAATACAAAAGCAACGCGCCGGCGGATACGGCAGACAGCAAAATACAGCCTACGGGAGCAACACCGACAACGGCGGATATTACGGAGATACGGGATTTTTGCGCGTTCGCAGACTTATAAACTCCGGCAGGATAGACGAAGCCGAGACTGTTTTGAACGGTATGAGTTCTGCAGAGCGCAATGCCGAGTGGCATTTTCTTATGAGCCTTGTATTCTACAGAAAAGGCTGGTTGCAGGATGCAAGAAACGAGATGAATCTTGCCTGCCAGCTGGATCCCTATAACCGCGAATACCGAAATTTCCAGCAAAGAATGAACAGTGGTGCATATTCAAGCCCCTACTCGGGCATGAACACCAACGGCGCGGGATGCACGGGTTGCGACGTATGCCAAGGTCTTATCTGTGCCGACTGTTGCTGTGAATGCATGGGCGGCGACTGTATAAGGTGCTGTTAAGATGAAAAACGGCAAAAAAGTCGCAATGGCGGGGATATTTTCGGCACTTTGTCTGATATTCCTTTTTCTCGGATCGATATTTCAAACCCTCGATCTCAGCGCGGCGGCAATGGCAAGCATAGTCGTTCTTATTTCGTTTATCGAGCTCGGCAGCGGTTGGGCGTGGGGTGTATACGCCGTTGCATCTCTGCTTTCGCTTTTGATTTTACCATACAAAACCGCCGCGGCGGCATTTGCGCTGTTTGCAGGTTTTTACCCCATTATCAAGAAGTTTTTGAACAAAATCAAGCCATTATGGTTATCGATTCTTGCAAGAGTTATCTGTTTTAATCTCCTTCTGAGTGCACTGATTTTTGTTTCTACACGCGTGTTGGGGATCGAGGACGAGACGTTGGGGTTTGGTATATTAATTTATGCCATGCTGAATATCACGTTTATTCTGTATGATTTTGCTTTGGAACGTATTTCGGTATACTATATACAGCGAATAAGACCGAGACTGTTTAGGTAAAATTCTTGACAAATATAACGCCGCATGATATAATTATATGATATTTTTTCGGAGGATTACCAATGATAAAGAGTATGACCGGCTACGGACGGCACCGCGAGGTGATCGACGGCCGTGATATTTTATGCGAGGTAAAATCGGTAAACAGCCGCTACCTCGATACGAACATCAAACTCGGACGTTTGTACAATGCGCTTGAGGACACGGTTAAGCAATACGCATCAAGCCGTGTTTCCCGAGGCAAGATGGACATATACGTCTCTATAGACAACATCGCAGGCGATGATAACGGCCTTGCAGTAAACGAGAAGTTTTTGGAAAGCTACGTTGCCCTCTTGCGCGATATAAAAAGCAAATATGCGCTCGGCGGTGACGTTACCATCCAAACGGTTGCCGCAAGGAACGAGGTTTTTGTTACTACCCGGCCCGAAGAGGATACCGATGCCGCAGGAAAAGCTTTGCTAATCGTTATGGAAAAGGCTTTTGACGGTTTTACGGCTATGCGCGAGGCAGAGGGTCAAAAACTGAAAGCAGACCTTCTTTCGCATCTGTCGGTGCTCGAAAACATACGCGCGAAAATCGTCGAGCGCGCGCCCGAATCGGTTAAAGAAAACAACGAAAAAATGAAAGAACGCATACGCGAGCTTTTGGATGGCGCGAACTACGACGAAGCGCGACTACTTACCGAATGTGCCATTTTCGCCGACAAGGCAGACATAAGCGAGGAGCTCGCAAGGCTTGATTCGCATTTCGACCAGTTTAAAAAGATACTCGACGAAAACGTCCCTGTAGGAAGAAAGCTCGATTTTCTTGTACAGGAAATGAACCGCGAGGTAAACACCATAGGCTCGAAATGCAACGACAGCGAGATCGCAAGGCAGGTTATCGAAGCGAAGAGCTACATTGAGAAAATACGCGAACAGATACAAAACATCGAATAGGAGCGCATGAATATGAAATTGATTGATGCAGGGTACGGTAATTATGTAAACCGTGACCGTATAATTTCGGTCGTTTCGCCCGATTCGCTTCCGATACGGCGTTTGGTTCAGGACGCGAAAAACGCAGGCAGGCTTATTGACGTAAGCTGCGGCAAGAAAACCAAATCGGTACTTATAACCGACAGTGACCATATTATTTGTTCCGCATACGAACCCGAAACAATAATAGGCGCTGTTGAAGAATAAGAAATAATATAATTCGATAAATTTTTAAGAGGTAATTTGTATTATGATGCTTTATCCTACCGTTCAGGAACTTACAAACGACAACGTAAACCGTTACAAGTTGGTAATTGCGACCGCAAAATGCGCCCGCCATCTTATCGACAAGGCTAACGACGAACGCGAGCTTGAGGAAAGCCGCAGAATCGACGGCGACCGTTTTGGCAGAGATACCAAGACCAGCTACGATATTCTCCTTACCGAGAAGCCGGTTTCGCTTGCCGTTCAGAAGCTCTACGACGGCGAATATACCATTGTCTAAAAAACAGAAAACATGAACAAAACGTATGCCTTAGTACACATAACCGATATTGCTTACGGCATAGACAGAAGATACAGCTATTTTGTACCTTATGAACTGCGTGATTCGATAAAATGCGGTTCTGTGGTTATCGTACCGTTCGGAAATTCCAACAAAAGAGTCAGCGCCGTCGTCGTCGGGTTTGCCGAGGAATGTGAATATCCTCACGTGAAGCCTATCGACAGCATAATGAATTACCCTTTTGAGGTGCCCGAAGGTTTGATACGCACCTGTGCGTTTATGAAGGAGCGCTTCTTCTGTACATTCGGTACTGCATTCCGTGCGGTTATCCCTCCGGGGGTCAATCTCGGTACAGAAACGGTTTATTCGTTAACCGAGGGCGCAGACACATCGTCGCTTAATGATGCGGCGGAGGTTCTGGTACGTTTTGTTGCTTCAAAGGAAACCGTTCCCGAACGTGAGATTGTTTCGGAATACGGTGACGAATGCAAAAAATTGCTCAACTCGCTTTGCAAAAGCGGGATTTTGAAGCGCGAGAGCCGTGTGCCCGAGAAGCTGAATGAGAAAAACCTTTTTACCTACAGCCTTACGGTAACTCCGCAGGAGGCAGAACGCATTGCCGAATCGGGAGAGAATCTTACCGAAAAGCAAAAAGGACTTGTTGAACTGCTTATACACTACCCTGCCGCAACCATGCGCGAGATAGAAGAAATAGGCGGCTATTCTCAGGCTGTTGTAAATGCGTTGATAAAAAAGGGGTTGGCGGAAAAGCGCGAGACCTCGTTCTTTAGAGATGCATATTCATTTGACGGCATCGAACCCGAGGGCGAATACACTTTATCCGATGAGCAGCATGCCGCCGTTGACGGACTTTCCGATTTGTTAAATTCGGATGACGCAAAGGGTGCTCTGCTTTTTGGTGTTACCGGTAGCGGAAAAACAAGAGTAATTATAGAAACAGCCAAGGCGGTTATACGCAACGGCAAGCAGGCTATAATACTTTTGCCCGAGATCGGATTGGCGTCTCAGGCGGTAAAGGCGTACGCCGCTGCTTTTGGGAAAAGGCTTGCGGTGATACATTCTATGCTGTCTGTCGGTGAACGCACCGATACGTACAGAAAGATCCTCTCCGGAGAGATAGACGTCGCAATCGGCACGAGAAGCGCTGTATTTGCGCCTTTTACAAGGCTTGGCATGATAGCCGTTGATGAAGAGCAGGCGCACACCTACAAAAGCGAAATGCAACCTAAATACAACGCTATAGACATTGCGCGTTTTAGGTGTAACGACGAAAAAGCATTGATGTTGCTTGCATCGGCAACGCCTTCTGTAGAAAGCTATTATAAAGCAAAAAAGGGCATTTATTCTCTTTTTGAGCTTAAAAACAGATACAGCGGAGCGGGGCTGCCCGAGGTTGTTATCGAGGACATGCGCGAAGATCCTACGCTGATGTCCCAGAAGTTGATAGGAACACGGCTTGCAGGCGAACTGAAGGATACAAAAGCCGCCGGAAACCAAGCACTCCTTTTTGTAAACCGACGCGGTTATAACTCGCACATTTCCTGCAGGGAATGCGGACACGTATTTACCTGCCCGAACTGTTCGGTTTCGCTCACCCACCACGCATACGAGGGCAATACAAGAGGCGCAAAGAAGATGTCCTGTCATTATTGCGGCTACACAAGTCCCCTGCCCGAAAAATGTTCGGTATGCGGCGGAAGCAGGATGGGTTATTCGGGGTTTGGCACCCAAAAACTGCAGGATGAATTGGAAACCGATTTCCCTGATCTGAAGATAACACGAATGGACTCGGATACGACAGGCGGTAAATTCTCGCACGATAGGCTGATACAGGAATTTGCCGACGGCGAGACCGATATACTTATAGGAACACAGATGATATCCAAGGGGCTTGATTTCCCCAAAGTCGTGCTTGCGGGCGCTATTAGTGTCGACAGCTCGCTGTACATGGATGATTTCCGCGCAGGCGAGCGGACGTTTTCGCTTATTACACAGCTTGTCGGGCGTGCAGGGCGTGCAGGGATCGGCGGAAAAGCTATCTTGCAGACCTATAACCCCGATAACGAAACGCTTAAGCTTGCCGCAAAGCAGGACTATGAAAAATTCTTTGAAAGCGAAATAAAACTGCGCAAAGCGGTTGTATTCCCTCCGTTTTGCTCGATGGCAGTGTTCGCATTTTCTTCGGTGTCGGAAGCCGATTGCGAGGCATTTGCTCAGAGGTTCGATACAATGTTGCTTTCGCTTTATGACAAGAGTTTTAAAGACATAAAAATAATAAAATTCGGACCGTTCCGAAACGGAATTTACAAGGTAATGGGTAAATTCCGCCAGAGGATAATTATAAAATACAAAGACAGCGCAAGAACAAGACAGTTTTTGGCGCGTCTGTTAACAGAAGGACTCGCCGCAGCGCCAAAGGGCGTTCGGCTCGAGCTTGATACGAATCCTACTTTGATTTAGGAGGAAATTATGGCAATTTTAAATATTCGTAAAGAGGGCGACGACACCCTGCGCAAAAAGTGCAGACCCGTTGAAGAAATAACACCCAGAATTCTGCAGTTGCTTGACGATATGCACGAAACGCTCGAAAAAGCACAGGGTGTAGGTCTTGCCGCACCTCAGGTAGGTGTTTTGCGCAGAATCGTTATTGTAGAGATCGGTGACAAAAAATACGAAATGATAAATCCCGAAATAATAGAAACCAAGGGAAAGCAGGAAGAAATTGAGGCATGTTTATCGGTGCCCGAAAAATACGGATTGGTAAAGCGTCCTGCATGGGTAAAGGTTCGTGCTACCGACAGAAACGGCAATGTTTATGAGGTTTCGGGCGAGGGTTTGATGGCAAGATGCTTCTGCCATGAATTAGACCATCTCGATGGCACCTTATATATCGACAGAGCTATTGAAATGTATGATGCCGACGACATTGAGGACGAAGAATGAGAATTGTTTTTATGGGCACTCCCGATTTTGCGGTTTCCTCGCTCGAGGCACTGTATGAATCGGGGCACGAAGTGGTCTTGGTGGTTACACAGCCCGACAGACCGAAAGGGCGTGGATATACTCTTACCCCTTCTCCCGTTAAGAAATACGCGCTTGAAAAGGGTACCGAAGTCATTTCTCCCGCAAACATAAAAGACGACGAGGTCTTGCAAAAGCTGATAAACGCCGATGCCGATCTTTTTATCGTTACGGCATATGGCAGAATACTTCCCAAGAACATACTTGATATTCCGAAATTGGGATGTATAAACCTGCACGCATCGTTACTTCCCTCTCTGCGCGGTGCCGCGCCGATTAACAGAGCTATTATGAACGGCGACAAAATCGGCGGTGTTACGCTGATGTATATGGACGAGGGCATGGATACGGGTGACATGATAATCACGCGTGAAATCGAGATAAAACACGATTGGTGCGCAGAGGATTATCACGATGCGCTTGCCGAGATCGGCAAGGATGCCCTGAAAGAATTTTTGGCAATCGCCGAAAACGGCACTATACCGCGTACAAAGCAGAACGAATCCGAAGCAACATATGCAGCGAAAATCGGCAACGCTGATGCACACATCATATTTAACGAATCGGCAGTTGATACAAGGAACAGAATACGCGGATTATCGCCTTTCCCCGGTTCCTTCTTCTTCCTGAACGGAAAGCGTATAAAGGTACGAAAAGCATCATTAGGCAACGGCAGCGGAGTTGCAGGCACGGTATTATCGACCGACAAGGGCGGCATAGAGATCGCCTGCGCCGAGGGCAGTGTTATTATTACACAGCTATGTCCCGAGGGCAAGGGAGTTTGCGATGCCGAAAGCTATCTCCGCGGCAATAAAATTGAAATCGGAACTAAGGTAAATGAGTGACAATGCAAGGCTTGCCGCATTTAATACGGTAAAACGCATTTTTGACGGTGCATACTCCAATTTGATATCTGTCGGTGACAGTCTGTCCGGTTTGGACCGCGCTTTTGCCGAAAACATTGTTCTGGGCACGCTTGAACGCAAGATCACACTTGAGTTTGTGCTTGACGGGTTTATCCGAAAAGATACAAAAAAGGAACTCATATATCTTTTGATGATGGGCGTTTATCAAATCCTGTATATGGACAGAGTGCCCGACAGTGCCGCGTGTGACGAAACCGTAGGTTTGGTGAAACAGATTTTCGGGCAGAAGAGCGTCGGTTTTGCAAACGCCGTATTGCGCGGCATATGCAGAAACAAGGATGATATTATCAAGAAGATTCAAAATGCCGAGGGTTACATAAAATATTCGGTCAATAAAGATCTTTTTGACATGATAAAGACCCAATACCCCGATGATGCCGAGAAGATATTCGAATCATTTTTCGGCAGAACGCCTATGTTCCTACGAGTAAACACGCTAAGAAGCGATGGCACGAGTGTGGCATCTGCAGTGGGCGGACAGGCTGTAAATAACACGGCGGTAATATGCGAGAACCCAAAAAATGCGCTTGATCTGATTGAAAACGGCGATTTTTATATACAAGGACTCGCCTCGCAGAAAGCCGTACGGTTATTAGATGCAAAGCGGGGGCAAACCGTTGTTGACGTTTGTGCCTGCCCCGGCGGAAAAAGCTTGGGTGCCGCCATTGACATGGAAAACGACGGCAGAGTTTATTCTTTCGATCTGCACAAGAATAAACTTCCTCTTATAGAAAAAAGTGCAAAACGGCTTGGGATATCAATAATCAGTACCGAAGCACACGATGCACGCAATACAAAAAGCGAGTTATCGGGCATTGCCGACAGAGTGATATGCGACGTTCCCTGCAGCGGTACGGGCGTTATGGGCAGTAAGCCCGAGATAAAATACAAATCGCCCGATGATTTTTGTGGGCTCTACCCCACGCAAAGGGCGATAATCAACGCCGCGGCGAAATATCTTAAAATCGGCGGAATAATGGTCTATTCGACATGTTCGATAAACAAGACCGAAAACGAGGAAGTTATAAAAGAATTTCTTTCTCAGAACAAGGGATATTCGCTGATATTCGACGAAACCTGTCTGCCGTTCGGCGACGAAAAAGAGGGTTTCTATATGGCAAAAATCATACGGGAGTTTTAGATAATGAAGGCTGATTTGCTTTCGATGTTCCCCGAAGAGTTGAGCGAGTTATGTGTTTCGCTCGGGCAACCTAAATACAGGGGAAAACAGATATTCGAGGGGTTATACAAAGGCTATAGAGATTTTTCGGAATACACTACCCTGCCAAAAGCGTTCCGTGAAAAGCTTGCCGAAAACGCTTTTATCCCCACCGCAACAATAAAACGCAAGCTCGTTTCGGAAATTGACGGAACGGTAAAATATCTATATTCGCTTGATGACGGCGAAACGGTGGAAAGCGTATTTATGCGTTATCACCACGGCAACACGATGTGCATATCCACGCAGGTGGGTTGCAGAATGGGTTGTGCTTTCTGTGCAAGCACCAAAGCAGGATTGGTACGCTCGTTACATCCGTCGGAAATGCTTTTGCAAATACTCGAAGCCGAGCGCGATTTAGGCGAGCGTGTTTCGAACATAGTGCTTATGGGCATGGGCGAACCGCTTGACAATTATGATGCGGTAATGAAATTTTTAAGGCTTGTAAACCACGAAAACGGTCTTAACATCGGGCTAAGGCATATTTCGCTTTCGACCTGCGGACTTGTGGATAAAATAGCCATGCTTGCCGATGAAGGACTGCCGATAACACTTTCTATCTCGCTCCATGCACCGAATGACGATATCCGCAGGCAGACAATGCCCATTGCAAACAAGTGGTCCATAAAGGAATTGCTATCCGCCTGCAAGCGTTTTATCGACAAGACGGGCAGACGCATTTCATTTGAGTACGCTTTGATAGACGGCGTGAACGATACAAAAGAGCATGCACACGAATTAGGAAAACTCCTATCGGGCATGCTTTGCCATGTGAATTTGATCCCCGTGAACCCGATTAAGGAAAAAAACTTCAAAAGAAGCGAAAAAAATGCCGTAAAGGTATTTACAGAAACGATTGAAACATATAAAATAAGTGTAACTGTAAGGCGAACGCTCGGTGCAGATATTAATGCATCCTGCGGGCAGTTGCGCGCAAACGACAAAGAAAAATAATTAT
>JAZTZF010000189.1:0-5269 GCA_045637325.1 Eubacteriales bacterium
ACCATCAGCCAAAGTCGAAACAACGGTGCATAAACAACTATACTTTGTCGCCTTGCATTTACGAAACGCATCGATACATGATCAGAATATTTTCAATACGGCTATGTTGGAAATGCTATCGCCCATTGAAAATCCTCGTTACATCTTGATTTCAAAAACGAAGTTCAAGCGTTATAACTATGAGCTTTCCTTCGCTTGCCCTTCGATAATTGGCAAAAAGAAAGAATACGTAGAGTTGCTGGCAGAAAAATTGAAAGCCACCACCGGCAAATTCGAACCTGTTTATACGCATCGCGAGGATGGCAGAAGATTGATTTTGAAATGCAGAAAGCGTTCTTATATCACCTTTAATGAAAAGGCGATGGGAAAGAAATATAAAGTTTCTCATTTTGAGTGACTTTAAAAAAGGCAATAAATATCAAATCGATATGTCCTGCGGGACTATAAAGGCACATATCATATCGAATGCGAACATAGTGAGCATATATCGAGTTTGAACGCAGCGAAAACATATCGAATTCCGCGAAAGCGGAATATATCGACAAGGGAGATATTTATGGATAAAATTTGGACCGAGATGTATGCGGCTGCCAAAGCTGTCTTAAATGAGCGTAGAATTTCGGAGTATGTTACTTGTGGAGAGGTGGCTGCTGCAGTTCTTTCAAAGTCGGGGAAAATATACACGGGAGTATGTATTGATACCTGTTCGACTCTTGGGATTTGTGCCGAGAGAAATGCAATTTTTAATATGATTACCAACGGCGAACAGGAAATAGACAAGGTGCTGTGTATTCTGCCCGATGGTTCTAATGGAGCGCCGTGCGGAGCCTGTCGGGAACTTATGGTACAACTTATGGCAGGTAAATATTGCGATATTGAAATAATGCTCGATTATGTCACGGGACGCACCGTAAAACTTGGTGAAATAACTCCCGAATGGTGGATCAAATGAATTCCGAAAATCAATGGATCATATAGCCGCTTTTCCTGACTGCACAAATCTTATGGAAAGCTGATTTCGGTTTTGCCCGAATAATAAAAAACGAAGAAACAACGAAAAAGGGAAAAATGAAATACCTACCGTATTATTTGATCATTATTAATATTATTACTTTTTGCATATTTGCAACCGACAAGTCGAGAGCCATGCAAAAACAATGGCGCATCCGCGAATCGGTATTGCTGGGGCTTAGCATTATCGGCGGTGCATTGGGCGGCTTGGTGGCAATGTATATTTTCAGGCACAAAACACAGACGGCGATATTCAAGTACGGCATGCCGATAATTTTACTGATACAAATAGTCCTGGCTTATTATCTTAACAGCCGAGGAATGATATAAGGAGCCGATAGAAATGATACAAATCAACGGAAAAAACGTGGTTTTGCGCACCATGACACAAAAAGAAACGCGCGCGCTTTGGCGTAAATACGTTCCCGAAAACGGCGCGAAGTATGAATATGACGAGGAAACCGCAGACAAGCTCTACGAGCAGAGCGTCGAGCGCGAGGAATGGAACCCCTCGGTGGGCATATTCACAAAAACCGACGAGATAATAGGGGGGTTGACTTTCGTTCGTATAGTCTATTCCGAAAAACGCTGTGATCTTAGCCTTTTTCTTGCAAACGAGAGCTATCGCGGAAAAGGCTACGGCACAGAGGCCGTCATGCTTGCGAAAAAACACGCAAAAGAAAAATTGGGGCTTAAACGCATATACGCCGACGTATCGTCAAACAACGCGAGAATGTGCGCCGTGATGAAAAAATGCGGATTTTTACATACCAAGACGTTCAAATCGGATGCGCCCGACGGCGGCGATCGGTTGGTTTATTTTGCCTTGCTGTAGGGTAACGGCTCGAAAAAGATTGATTTTTGAGAACGGCTATTATATAATGTAACAAAAATATAAAAGGATGCAGAAATGGAAGAAAGAAGAAGTAAGATTAACTATTATCTTGATATAGCTCAGACGGTTACCGAGCGCGGAACCTGTCTTCGCCGCAAGTTCGGCGCGATCATCGTAAAGGACGATGTTATAGTTTCTACCGGCTATGCAGGAGCGCCGAGAGGCAGAAAGAACTGCTGTGACCTAAAATCCTGTCTGCGCGAGCAGATGAGCATTCCCCGCGGAGAAAGATACGAGCTTTGCCGTTCGGTACATGCCGAGGCAAACGCGATTATTTCCGCCGCGAGAGAGAGAATGTTGGGCGCAGACCTTTATCTTGCCTGCGTCGATGCAAAAACAGGCGAGCTTGTAGGCGGGACCACCAGCTGTCAGATGTGCAAAAGGCTGGTAATAAACGCAGGTATCGAGCGTGTTATCGTGCGTGAAAACAAAGACGAATACACTATCTACAACGTTAGCGATTGGATAGAAAACGACGACAGCTTGGGACAAATAGGATACTAAAACATGAAAACGAAAATCATTGCGATTATTCTTGCGGTCTGCTCTCTTTTCCTTGTGTCCTGCCAAAACAGAGGCGAGCCTACGGAGGATGGGTTTGTAGACCCGAAAACCAATATAGAATACGTTCAGGTAACCCCCATGGGGCTTTATCCCGTCTATGACCCCGAGGAGGAGCAGGAATATCTTTCTGTCAATCGGGGCAACACCGAAACGACGTATTACGAGGTCTGGTTTGAGGATCCTTCGAAATTTCTTTGCTACGAGAGCGATGGGTACTATTTCCTTATGCGTGCAAAGACGGTGGAAGAACCTACCGTTGCCGAGTTCGCACCGATCGCGGCGTTTATTTACAATTCTACCAACATCATTCGCATAGACCAGTTCGAAGCGAACAAGGAATATATTCCTGAGGAAAATCGGGGCGAGGTTATGGCAGAGGAAACCCACCTTTGCAGGCTTGTTGCCGATTCTATCATGAACGGCGAGGCGGTAACCGTTCCCGTTACGACAGACACTATTCAGAATCATTATTATATACGCCTTTTGTCGCAGGATTATCCGGGACTTTATTATCTCGTTTCGTTTTTTGGCTATAACGGCAGATATTTCCTGCGCGACGACGCCATGGGCAAGACGGTATATTGCCCAAATGAAATTATACTTAGAATGGTCGGCGGCAACGCAGGTTGATTATGGGAAATATAGTTTACCGAACTCTCGGGAATGAAAAAGAGCAACTTCTTGCATCGGAATTGGAAAAGCAGTGCCTTTCTACCGCGTGGAGCATGGAGCAGATATCTTCTTTGCCCGAATATGCGGTGTATATAGCGGCATTCGATGGGGATTCGCTTTGCGGAATCGCCTCGATGTATATTATCGCGGGCGAGGGGCAGATAATGAACGTTGCCGTGTCGCCGTCTTTCCGCCGCAGGGGTATCGCGCTCGGACTGATGAACGAGCTTATCTCGCGTGCGGTAACCGAAAAATGTCTAAATATAACGCTCGAGGTTGCCGAGGATAACGATTCGGCTATCTCGCTTTACAAAAAATGCGGATTTATCGACGTCGGTCGCAGAAAAGGGTTTTACGATCAGCGTGATGCATTGATAATGGAGAAAACAATATGAAAATACTGGGAATAGAATCTTCCTGCGACGAAACCGCGGCATCGGTGGTCGAGGACGGCAGAAAATTTCTGTCAAGCGTAGTTGCATCTCAGATAGATATTCACGCCGTATACGGCGGTGTCGTGCCCGAGATAGCATCCCGTGCGCATACCGAGGCAATATGCGGAGTGGTCGAGAATGCGCTCTTGCAGGCAGAACTTACGATAGACGATATAGACGCCATCGCCGTGACCAACGCACCGGGTCTTATAGGTGCGCTTCTTACCGGACTTTCGTTTGCAAAAGGGCTTGCGTTTTCCACGGGCAAACCGCTTGTTCCGGTGCATCATATCCGCGGACACGTAGCGGCGAACTATCTTGTACACGAGGAACTCAAACCGCCTTTTGTGGCATTGGTGGTCTCGGGAGGGCATACCTCGCTTATGCGTGTTAATGATTATACCGACTATCAGCTTATCGGCTGTGCGCGCGACGATGCGGCAGGCGAGGCGTTTGATAAATGCGCCCGTGTGCTCGGTCTGCCCTATCCCGGCGGCGCGGCAATGGATAAACTTGCGGCGATCGGTGATGCGAATAAATATAAATTTACGGCAGGCAGTGTTGACGGTGCCGAATACGATTTTACCTTTTCCGGTTTGAAAACTTCGGTCATAAATCTTGTTCACAGCGAGCTTCAGCGCGGCAGAGTTATGGATGACGAATTCCGTGCCGACGTTGCCGCTTCGTTTACTTCTGCACTTATCCGCACCATAACTACCCGCCTTGAGCTTCTTCTCTCGCGCGAGGGTGCGATGAATATCGTTCTCGCGGGCGGTGTAGCGGCAAATTCCCACCTCAGAAAAGCGGTTTCGGAAACCGCCGATAGGTTCGGGGCGAAGCTCTATCTCCCTCCGCTTAAACTTTGCGGCGACAATGCGGCGATGATCGCATCTCAGGGCTATTTTGAGTTCTTAAAAGGCGTTCGCGGCGGCACGGATCTTAATGCATTTGCAACAAAAGGTGTCTAAAAATTAACCCTTAATCGCGCCCACTATTGTCGCTTTTGACAACCAAAAAAATCAAAAAATTCAATAATGTATATGACATAATGTTTTGACATGTTTGTGGAAAACCGTGTGGATAATGTGGATTTCTCCACCGACTTTGACCGAAAATCAAGCAAAATTCGCCTTTTGCCTGTGGAAAACCGTGTGGATATCGTGGAAAACAGGGTTGCGTAACGATAAAATTATAACGAATTATGTCAACTGTGTGATGTATATTTTGCGAATGCGAATTGAATGGAAATAATAAAAAGGGGCTGTGCAGGTGTTTGACCTGCGACAGCTCCTTGTTATCACTCTTGGTTTTTTAGAGAATCGATATTTACTTGATCGCGTCTTCGCCATTTAGGAATTTTATCGACCGTTCGACCGAATCTTTCGATTCGCCCCAAGGGAGATCGTCAAAACGGTAGTCGAACTTTTTGCAGAAAAGCGAAACATCGTCTTTCAGGCTGTCGAGATATGCGGTAACCTTGCCGTTTGCCGCACGCACGAGTTCTGCGTACCCCTCCTTGCCGAGCACACGCCTGCCTGCAAGCATATATTCGCGGTAGTGGGGAAGACAGAAGTATCTAACCTCGTTAAAATCGGCTTTGAAATCCTTTTCCTCGTCGAACAGATATGCCGCGGTGGTGAACATTTTGGATATCTTGTCCTCTATGCGGTCGCAGACATAGCAGGTGCTTTGG
>JAZTZF010000190.1:0-5089 GCA_045637325.1 Eubacteriales bacterium
CGTCATCGGGAGTCACCTGAGAATAGAAGGTTCCCTCAGGATATACTATAACAACGGGACCGAGAGCGCAAAGTCCGAAACAGCCGGTCTGAACGATCTTTACGTTATCGGAAATGTTGTTGGATGCAAGTTCCTTTTCGAAAATCTCACGGATGGTTACAGAACCCGAAGAAGTACAGCCTGTACCGCCGCAAACAAGCACGTGTCTCTGAGCCTTGTTATCAGAAGATGTTTTATCCTGCATACGAACCGCGATGCTCTTTTTGACTTCTTCGCGGATCTCGGCAAGTTGAGCCAATGATTTCATTTATTCTATTCCTTTCGACAGTTATATTAATATTTTGCAAGAATATCCTTAATATCTGCGGGTTCAAGTCTGCCGTAAACGTCGTTATTGATGACCATTACGGGAGCAAGGCCGCAACAACCGAGGCAACGTGTATCCTGAATGGAGAACTTGCCGTCGGGAGTGGTTTCGCCCGATTCGATGCCGAGCTGTTTCTTAACCTCATCAAGAACCGCAGCAGCACCTTTTACATAACATGCCGTGCCGGTGCAAACCGAGATAACGTGGTCGCCCTTCGGGGTGAGAGAGAAAAGCGCATAGAATGTAGCAACGCCGTAAATTTCGGAAACCGGAACATCGAGCCTATCCGATATAAGCTGCATAGTTTCGAATGAAAGGTATCCGAAAAGTTCTTGAGCCTTCTGCATTACGGGAATAAGAGCGCCCTGTACGTCCTTTTGCTCCGCTATGTAGGATTCAAGTTCGGCAGTTTTTGCCGTGATCTGTTCTTGGGTAAGTGCCATTAAATGGTTCCTCCTGCATGATTTATTGCATTATTTTTGACGTTATTTAACACGATGTATCAAAGACACACCGATACTTGGTATATCATAACACAAAAAAGATATTTTTTCAATGGTTTTTATCGAAAAATATCATCCATTTCTTGCAATAATTTTCTTTTTTATCCATCAAACCTATTTTAATTCCGAATCTCGGGGAAATTGTTTTTTATTACAAAACGGCATACAAAAAAGCCATGCAAATCAAAAAATTCGCAATGGCTTTTCAAATCTGATTTTATACCGAATATTTCTCGAACATGCCGCATGCTCTGGCATCGCATTCTGCGGAAATCAGCGCGCCCTCGGCAACATATTCACACTCCAGAACCGTCGCAAGGCGGTAGATATCCGAAACAACGCCCGCCTCGGAGTGCGGAATAAGAAGTTTGAGTTTTTTCTTTCCGCTTGCAACAAGCTCATCGAGCTTGTTAAGCAGCTCGGCAGTGCCCTCTCCGCTTTTTGCCGAGATCTCGATACTGCCCATAGGATACGGAGTATCGCGCATGGCAATATCGCACTTATTATACACCTCTATCATAGGTTTATCGCCTGCGCCGAGCTCAGAGATAAGCGACTTTGTAACGGCGCGTTTGCGCTCGCGCTCGGTAATCTCCTCGCTCGCATCGGTTATTAGTATAATATAGTCCGCGTATTTCAGTTCTTCCAGAGTGGATTTGAACGCTTTTACAAGATGAGTTGGCAGGCGGTCGATAAACCCTACCGTATCGGTAAGCAACATCTCGGTGCCGCTCGGAAGCGTAAGCCTGCGAGTAGTAGGATCAAGCGTTGCAAAAAGTTTATCCTCTGCCAAAATGCCCGCATCGGTGAGAGTATTGAGCAGTGTCGATTTGCCGGCATTCGTATATCCTATTATCGCCGCGGATTTTATGCCCGAACGCTCGCGCGAGGCGCGTTTTACGGCGCGTGTGCGCTCGATATCCGCAATTTCTTCCGAAAGTGCGGCAATGCGGCGTTTTATGTGTCTGCGGTCGCTTTCCAGCTTCGATTCGCCGGGACCGCGCGTGCCGATACCGCCGCCGAGACGCGACAGTTCTTTTCCTCTGCCGGTAAGACGGGGTGCGGTATAGCGCAGGCAGGCTATTTCGACCTGCAATTTACCCTCGCCCGTTACGGCATGAAGCGCAAAAATATCCAATATCAACATCGTGCGGTCTATAACGCGCACATCGGGAATAATTTGTTCCAGATTTGCTATCTGTGAAGGGGTGAGTTCGTTATCAAACACAACGAGCGAAATATCTCCGTCATTGGCGATAAACTCCGCTATTTCCTTGACCTTTCCGCTTCCGATATACGTTGCCTTATCGGGAGTTTCCCGATTTTGGATAACGCGCGCAACCTCTTCTCCTCCCGCCGTTTCGAGCAATCGTTTCAGCTCGTCGAGCGAGCGCATACACTCGTCGGCATTGTCCGTGGTGGATACCGAAACGAGCAGTGCGCGGCTTGCTTTTATTTCATCGGTGATATTTAGGTTTTCCATATATTAAAAACACCTCGTTTCCAAAAGTTATTATTACCTTTTGCGGAGCAATAAAACCTATGGCAAAAAATAAAGCGACACGTTAAGTGCCGCTTCGGTTACAAGAATTATGCTACAATTAGTCGAGGTTGAATTTCTTTTTGAACTTATCTACACGTCCGCCTGCATCAACAAACTTCTGCTTGCCGGTAAAGAACGGATGGCATTTAGAGCAAATATCGACCTTTACATTATCCTTTACGGATTTGGTAACATATTCAGCGCCACAAGCACACTTGATGGTGGTTGTCTTGTAATCGGGATGAATACCCTGCTTCATTTTATTAATCCTCTCTTTCATATGATAAGGAGCATACCGCTCCGCTATTTCGCACACTAAAGTATAACACGCCGAAAACAAAAATGCAATACCTTTTTTCGAATTTTTGTATTTTTTATTCGCATGGCGCAGAAGAACAAAAATATAGCGTTTGATACTTGCATTTTTATGGGTGCTATACTATAATGTAGTATTAGATATTATATTGCTGTTATTTGTTTTACGGAGATGATTTATTGTGAAGCTCAGATACCTCGGAACAGCGGCGGCAGAAGGGTGGCCGGCTCTGTTTTGCAACTGCGAGCACTGCAAAAACGCAAAAAAGCTCGGTGGCAAAAACATCCGCACAAGATCCCAGGCAATAATCAACGATGATCTTCTTATCGATTTTCCTTCAGACACATATATGCACGCATTATCTAACGGTCTTGATCTTTCGGCTGTTAAGTATTGCTTTGTTACCCATTCGCATCTCGATCATTTTTCGCCTACCGATGTTTTTTTCAGAAATACGAGCTATTATGCGCACGACATGACGGCACCGACGATGAAAATATTCGGCAACGCATCGGTTTTGAAAAAGCTCAAGAAAACGATAAAAGTGTTCGGCGGCGACGAAGGCAATCCTATGATCGAAACACAGAAAATCAAGGCGTACGAGCCGATTTGTGTCGGAAAATACAAGATCACTCCCCTGCCTGCCAACCACAAGCACAACGAAAAGGCTTTTGTATATCTTATCGAAAGCTGTGACGGCACACTGCTTTATCTACACGATACAGGTCTTTTATACGACGAAGTATACGACTATCTGCAAAAGATCGGTGTCCGCATAGGCCTGGTCAGTTACGATTGCACTTATGTAACTCTTAAAAGCAGCGGAGGTCATATGGGGCTTGATTCGATCCCCACGGTAAAGAAGCGCTTGGAGGATATTGGAGTTATCGGTAGTAAAACGCTGTCGGTAATTAACCACTTTTCCCACAACGGAGGGTTACTGCACGAGGAGTTGTGCAACGAGGCGCAAAAAAGCGGTTTAATTACCGCTTATGACGGAATGGAAATAGATGTTCCCTCTCTGTAAAATAATTCGATCTACGGAGGAAATTCATGTACAGGACTAAAAAAATTTTTGCGGCGGCGCTTGCATTTTTAATGCTTTTTTCACTTTTATGCATCACGCCGACCGCAGAGGAAGACGATAAATGGCTGTTTATAAACGGCGTTAATATTACAAGACGCGCCGACACCGCTATCATCTACACCGGCATAGCCACCACAGGTCAGACCCAATGGGGACATGATCTGGTGATCGATGCAGACGGAGTCGTTACCGCAATCGTCGAGGGCGGACTTGCCGAGGGCGAAAATCTTGCCGTACCCGAAGACGGAATGGTAATTTCGGCGGCAGGCACCAAGGTGCAGTGGCTGAAGAAGAATATAAAAAAGGGCGACAAGGTTTTTTACGACAGCTACACCCAACGTTTGTTTGTTTGTGATAAAGACGGTGATTTTGACCCGTATTATTCAAAAGAGATAAACGTTTCGGGCGACGAAAACTATATTGTTTCGAACCCTACCGTAAGCGGCGTTCCAACGTATACGTACGACGTGGCAATCGATTCCGACGGAACGGTTGTTGCACGCGGCGGAACCCAATCGGCACCCGATGACGGTTTTGTAATCTCGGCGGCAACGGTTACGGACAAGGAATTTCTTGTTATGTATGCACCCTTGGGCGCAAAGTGCAAGGTAGAAAAGGGTGTTGCGGAGTTCACCTACAGCCAAGCAATGCTCAAAAAAACCGCCGAGCTCGAGCTTGAACGCTCGGAGAAGATTTTCGAGAACGCAAAAAAAGCTTATTTCGATATAGATATCGATTCCGCCGAATCGGTGCTTGACGAAGTAAAATCCGCTGTTTCCAAAAAGTTTGGCTACAAAGAGCTTGTCGGCATGCTTGACAGCCTTCAATCGGGCGTAAACGATATTTGCAACGAAACCGACGCAAACGAACTGCGCGCCGCATTCCATACACCCACGGAAACAGATTCGACCGCCGTGCGCAAAACCGTAAGGCAGGCAAAAGAAAACGGCTTGAACACCTTATTCCTGCGCGTGAGCAACGGTCACGGCACATTCATTCCGCTTCCCGAGGACAACAAATTCAAGCAGGATCCCAAGTTCGGAGGATTTGACGTTCTAAAGGCATATATAGACATATGCAAGGAAGAAAAAATCGCATTGGGGCTTTCGGTAGACGTATATTACAACGAATCCGCTTCGAGCGCCGCACGCGAGTGGACAACAGAATCAAACGGCGAGCAGAACGGAATTGAGGATAAGTATTATTCTCCTGCTTCCAAGGAATTTAAGGATTATTTTATAGATTACATCGAATATATTGTTTCCAATTACGA
>JAZTZF010000191.1:0-13484 GCA_045637325.1 Eubacteriales bacterium
AAACAAGTCGGGCAGACTTGCCGAGATTACAACCATAATCGCAGAGGCAGGTATAGATATCGGTGCGCTTTCGATAGCAGATACAACCGATTTCGGTATCTTGCGCCTTGTGGTCGATAAGCCCTACGAGGCAGAAAAGACCTTGAAAGAAGCGGGACTTACCGTTTCGCTTACCGACGTTATCGCCGTAGGCATCCCCGACAGACCGGGCGGATTTGCCGAAACGATCGCCTCGGTTGCCGATAAAGACGTAGGGGTAGAATACATGTATGCATTCATCTCGCGCGATCACGACCGTGCATATCTTATAATGCGTGTTGCCGATAACGAAAAGGCGATCTCGGCACTCAACGCACACGGTTGCGAGATCCTTAGCGGCGAGAGCGTATATAAGCTCTGATATTCAAGAGCACGCGGTTGCCCAATCGGGCGATTGTCCGAAAAAAAGAAAAACTGTTGACAAAAAGCAAAAAAGTGTTATAGTATATAACAGAATGCGTTGACGGCAGAACACGTTCGATGCGATACGCCCTTACAGAGAGGTTGTGACAAAGGCTGAGATCACAACAGGAAACGGCACGTCGGGTACCGCCTGCCCAGCAAGAAAAGTAAATAGAAAAGTTAAAAGTACGGGTGGAACCGTGCAGATTTATCAAAATTTGCACCCCGACAGTTTTTCGGCTGTCGGGGTTTGTTTTTTTACTGCGGCACCAAAATATTCTCGAAAACTTAAAAACAGAGGAGAATCTTCCATGAAAGTCATCATCAACGGCAATGAATTTAACGTAGAAAATGCTTCTACGGTATACGAGGCGGCAAAAGAGGCAGAGCTGATCTCGCGCGCGGTCATCGCGGCGAAGCTGAACGGCACAGTCTGCGCGCTTAATACCGCAATAAACGAGGGCGACGAAATAGCTCTGCTCACCTTCGCAGATGCAGAGGGCAAGCAGGTGTTCCGCCACACCGCCGCGCATATTCTCGCGCAGGCGGTAAAAAGATTATATCCCGAAACAAAACTCACCATCGGCCCTGCCGTAGAGAATGGGTTTTATTACGATTTCGACAGCGAAACACCCTTTACGCCCGAGGTATTGAAAAAACTCGAGGACGAGATGAAAAAGATCGTCAAGGAGAACCTTCTTATCGAGCGTTTCGAGCTTCCGCGTGCCGAGGCATTGGCACTTATGGAAGAAAAGGACGAGCCCTACAAGGTTCAGCTTATTAACGAGCTTCCCGAGGATGCGGTTATCAGCTTTTACAAGCAGGGCGAGTTTGTGGATCTCTGTGCAGGTCCCCACCTTTTCTCGACAGGCGCGGTAAAGGCAATAAAGCTTATGCAGTGCACCGGCGCATATTGGAAAGGCGACCAGAACAACAAACAGCTTCAGCGTGTGTACGGCGCGGCATATCCGAGCAAGGACGAGCTTAACGAATATATCACTCAGCTCGAGGAAGCACGCAAGCGCGACCATAACAAGATCGGGCGCGAGCTCGAATATTTCACCACGGTCGACGTTATCGGTCAGGGTCTGCCGATATTGATGCCCAAGGGCGCAAGAGTTATACAGCTTATGCAGCGCTGGATAGAGGACGTCGAGCAAAGCCGCGGTTATCAGCTCACCAAAACTCCGCTTATGGCAAAGCGCGAGCTATACAGAATCTCGGGACACTGGGACCACTACCGCGACGGCATGTTTATAATGGGCGATGCCGACGACGAAACCAAGGAATGCTTTGCACTCCGCCCGATGACCTGCCCGTTTCAGTATCAGGTATTCCTCAACAAACGCCGTTCCTACCGCGATCTTCCCATGCGTCTGGGCGAAACCAGCACGCTTTTCCGTAACGAGGACAGCGGCGAGATGCACGGTCTTATCCGCGTGCGTCAGTTCACCATCTCCGAAGGTCACCTTGTGCTTCGTCCCGACCAGTTGGAAGAGGAATTCAAGGGTTGCGTAGAGCTTGCACAGTACTGCTTGGAAACCTTGGGTCTTTGGGAGGACTGCACTTTTAGATTCTCGCAATGGGATCCCAACCGCACCGACAAATACGAGGGCACGCCCGAGCAATGGAACGAAGCGCAGGATATCATGGGTAGACTGCTTGACAATCTCGGCATAAAATACGAGATCGGCATCGACGAGGCGGCGTTCTACGGTCCTAAGCTCGATATCCAGTGCAAGAACGTTTTCGGCAAGGAAGATACGATAGTTACCATCCAGATAGATATGCTTCTTGCCAAGAAATTCGGCATGGAATACGTAGACAGCGAAAACAAGCTTGTTAACCCCTATATTATCCACCGTACCTCTATGGGCTGTTACGAAAGAACGCTCGCGCTCCTGCTCGAGAAGTATGCAGGCGCACTTCCCATGTGGCTCTCTCCCACACAGGTAACGGTTATTCCCGTTAACGCCGACATGAACGGCTATGCCGCAGAGGTTGCAAAAGCTATGACGGCAGGCGGTATCCGCGTTCGTCTTGACGACCGCAACGAAACGATGGGCAAACGCATCCGCGAGGCTCAGCTCGAAAAGATACCCTATATGGTTATCGTCGGCGCGAAAGAACAGGAAAACGGCACCGTTTCTATCCGTAACCGCAAGGGCGAGGACCTCGGCGCAATGGCGGTCAACGATATGCTCTCGAAGTTCGTTACCGAAATTGCTACAAAGGCAAGATAACGAGGATTTTTCTAAGAACCCTTTTTATAAAAAGGGTTCTTAAACTCCCAAAAATTTTAAGAAAAAAGGACTTTCTGTTGAAAGTCCTTTTTGTGTTTAGAAATATTATAAAAGAGATTTTGCATACGCCGCTGCACCAAAAGCAGGGGCGTTTTCGCTTGTGATAAGAGTTACACGCTCGGGGATCTTGCCGCGGAGAAGTTTCATAGACACCTCGGCACGCAATATACCGCCTGCAAGAGCAACCTCGTAGCAGGAATCGAAATAATCGCCTGCTTTGATTATCATGTCGGCAACATACTGCATGTTGCTGTCGATTATCGACAGTGCAGACGTGTCGCCTGCCTCGGCGGCTTTCAAAACCAGCGGTGCAAACGCGGCGATCTCGTTTTTAGACATCAGCAACAGCTCATCCAACGCCGAAACAAAATCACTGCCGATACGCTCTGCCAACAGAGATTCAAGCAGACCTGCCTTTTCTCTGCCGTCTGCGGTTTTCAGCGCATGCGCTATGCCTGCTTTTCCTATCTCGTAACCGCTGCCGATAAGGTCAAACCTGCCGTAACCGCCTATGCGGAAGATATCTTTCCCGCGCTTTACAAAACAGCTCGATCCCGTACCGCAAATTATACTCACGCCGTCACCCTGCGGAAACGCACCGTAAAGCACGTTTATTCCGTCGTGGCTTGACGCGGTTTTTGCGTTCGGAAGCAGGTTTGAAATCAGTTTTGTTATCCTTTCGGTATGACCGCTGCTTGTAAGACCTGCTATACCTGCAAATGCGGCGCGGATATCCTCTTTGTCGATATTTTTCTCGCCGAGAAGAAGCGAGATGTTTTCGGAGATCAAATCCTCTACGGCGTCTATTCCGATATCGTTGGGGTTAGATCTCGGTGCGATACGGCGGCAAACCTCGTTAAACTCAAGGTCGCAAAGCAGAAAGTCTGTCTTGCTTCCGCCGCCGTCTATTCCGATAAGATAGCCGGACATTATTACTGCTTCTTTTCGAGAAGAGCCTTGATATCGTTAAGGGTTGCAAGAGTCTTTTCTTCAACGGTAGGCTCTGCAGGTGCTTGTTCTGTTACTGCCTCTTCTTCCTTCTTCTTCATTGCGTCAACCTTGCTGCGCATGCCTACGAATGCCTTAACAACGAGGAACATGCAAAGCGCAACGATAAGGAAGTCAACTATGTACATAATAAACTGACCGTATTTGATAGCAACCTCTGCAACTGCGGCAACGGTGCCGTCTTCGCTTGCGGGAACAGCAGGATCGATAACGTACTTCATATCAGCCAACGACTTGGTGTTGCAAAGAGCACCGACAGCAGGCATAATGATGTCGGCAACGAGCGAGGATACGATCTTACCGAACGCGCCGCCGATGATAACGCCGACAGCCATATCCAAAATGTTACCTTTGGTGATAAATTCTTTGAAATCGGATACTAATTTGATTTTTTTCATTTTAATTCTCCATAATTCGAGTTTTTTTGTATGTATCCGCGAAAAGCGGATACGCGGTAATGAAAATCAGAGTGCGCCGTTTAACTTGTCAAGCAATTCGTCTGCGTTCTGACCGTGTGCCGAGCAGGCGTCCTTTATGCTTTCGCCGCGCGACATAGGACAGCCGAGGCAGTGCATGCCGATCTCAAGAAAATACTTTGCAAGCTCGGGATGTGCATCAAGCACGTCGCCCACAAGCATATCAGCCGTTATCTTCGTCATCGTCATTGCTCCTTTCGTTATTGTTATTTATATTTTTATTTTCTTCTTCAAACAGATCCTCAAACCCGTACTGCAGTTCGTCATTATCGCCGTCCTGCATATCGTCTTGGGAATAATCCTCGGGGTCGTCTTTCAGCTCGTCTTCGCTGTCATAATCCTCGGATTCTTCCGATTGCTCGGGATTTTCTGATTCCTGTGGCTCGGTTTTAGCAAAAGCAAATGCCTTTTTGCCCTTGGGCGAAAGGAAATACCTTGCCACCTGAGTTGCAATGAAATAAGAAAAGCTGAGCACTACCGAAATAACAAGCTTTGCCATTCTCGGAACGGCATAGCCGAACACCCTGTGGCCTAAACCCGTAAATACCAACAGCGCGATCATCGCCAGAACGCCAAGTCCGCAAAGGAACAACAGTCGGTTGCCGAACCGTTTCGATGCAAATACCCCTCCGTGATCGCCTATCGAGCAGGCGTAGAGGAACAGCAAAAGCGTGAGCGATATCATCGAGCAGGTCTGGCTCTGTGTAGAGGCGGCGCAGATAAACAAAACTATTCCGCCACCGACAGAGAACATAAGCGGATAAATAAAATCGTTCAAACTTGGGCGCGAGTGCGCAAACGGGAAAACGTCGCGCAGATTTTTGACGTGTCTCGGCTCAAAAGCCAGCGCGAAAGCAAACGCGAGGTTAAAAATTATACCGCCGAAAAGTATATCCTGTGTACGGAAAGCAGGGGTCTGGTTATAGCATACGGCAAACACCGATGCAACCAGCATCATCAACGCCCCCGCAGGGAGGTAATTTATTACCGATGATATTCTTCTGCAGATGGTTTTTGCGTTCAAAATGCCGTCTGCAATAAGATTTATACCGCTGCCGAGCATCATCGCATCGGCAGACATACGCAGTGTGTCGCAGGCGGATTCGGGCACTATCGAAACGTCCGCCGTATTCATCGTCGGCAGTTCGTTCAGCCGTTCCGCCGTTACCGCGGTCACGCGTCCGTTTTCTTTACGCAACCGAACCATATCCTGCCATTCGTTGTCGTCTATGTTCAAAAACAGTCTGTAATAGGGTGCGTTTGCAATAAGCAACCCGCGCGAGCAGGTACGCATCTGTTCCGCGGTGATTATTTCTGATTCGTCGTGTATTATCCCTGCGCTTTTTGCCGAGTTAAGCGCGGTATAGTATGCATCGTTGGAATTAAGCACCGTTTCTATCCCTGACGCTTCACAACGGTAGACCGAGGATGCAACCCCCGGATCGAGCGAGCTTGCAAAAGAAACAAACCCCTTAAATATCAGTCTGTGTTCCGCCTCGATATCCCTAAGCGTTTCCGCATCGGTTTCACCGCATGCGACAGCCACCAGAAAACTTGCCGTTCTTGCCGCATCCTCGGCGGCGGAGAGGATCTTTTTGCGTGTAAAGTCGCTCAATTTATAATCGCTTCCGTCGAGCGTATAGCCGACACATCGTGATAGTATATTTTCGGGTGAGCCGCGGACGATAACTATGTTTTTGCCCTCTTTGAGCGTAAGCATGCGCGAAATATCGCCCGACAGCGTATATTCGGCATCCAATCTTATATACTGATCGCGGATCATGCCGATAGGCTTGTTCCATTCACCGAAATAATCAACTATCGCATCGTCGATAGGGGTACCCTTGTATTCGGGCAGACCTCTCGTTCTTTTCTTTTCTGCGGCGGTAATCCTACGCGCGTCGGAACAGACGAGCATCAGCTTTACCAGCTCTTCTGCCGCGGCATCGGGCCGTTTTTCCCTGTCGTAATTCCTGCCCGAGAAATAAAGTCCGGTGAGCGAAATGCGTTTCGGAGGGAAGGCAAGATTTTTACCGCACATTATGGTGTTTGCCTTTGCCAGCGTTTGGATACGGCTGTAATTCTTCATAACCATGCCGTCTTCCGCCATTTTCTTCGCGCCGAACCCGAGCGAGGACGAGCAAAGCGAAACCATACTGTCGCAAAGCGAGCTTGCACCGATAGCTATCGAAACAACAAACCAATCTGTAATATCCGCACCTGCGGCAACACCGAGCGCAAGCAGGAAAAAGCAAATAATTATCGAGGCGATCGAAACGAAACCGCAAAGAGTCTGAACGTATTTCATTATTGCAGGCGTGTTTTCGTCTTTTCCCGTGCGCATCCGCCTTGTCAGCGTTTCGCCGCCCGTGCGGCAGACTATGGCGCTGGCATGGCCGGAGGTAACTATACTTCCTGCATAGACCGTGTTGGCGCATATCGCCTCGGGACCGCTTCTTGCAATATACCTGCTGTCTTTTTTGACACTGCCCGAAGCACCGCTAACATGTGTTTCGAGCACAAAAAGGTTCATATCGTCAACAAGCCGACAATCGGCAGGAACCATCATGCCCTCTTCGATGAATATAAGGTCACCCGGAACGAGCAGTCTTGAATCCAGCGTGCATTCCTCGCCGTTGCGCACGACCTTTGCCTTGAGCGACGAATACTTTTTGGGCAGACGCAAGGCAATATTTGCGCGGTATTCCGCAAACGCGTTCAACAGCACGACCACCGCGACCACTATCGACATAACGAGATAGGTCGGCTCGTTCGGACGGAAGAGATACATTGCAAACGAAGCCGTAATAAGAAACAGCCCCATCAGCCCTTTTAACTGGTTTTTTAGGCTCTCGCGGAAGGAAAGGCGGAACTCGCTGCGTATTTCGTTCGCACCGAACAGCCTGCGCGCCTTTTTGATCTGCTTTGGCGTTTTGCCGGTTATCAGATCGCTCTCAAGCGCCTCTGCCACCTCTATAGGTTGCATCTCCTCGGGAGAAAAGGTAAGCTCCTCGTCAAATTCTCTGCCGGAAACGGTTTTTATCTTTAATTTTTGATTTCCGTTTTCTGCCATTATAAACCTCTGTGGGTTTCAAAATTATTTTTCGGTTTTTATAATTACCTTTCCGTCAACAACGTCGGCAAATATCTTGCTTGCCGGATCGCGGTAGGAGGCAACTATCTCATTCGCCAGCGCATCCTCAACCTCGGTCTGTATAAGTCTGCGCAGATTACGCGCACCGTATTTTTCGGAATAACCCTTTTCGGACAGATAATCTGCAAGCGCGTCTGTATAGTCGAACATCATGCCCTTTTCGGCAAGCACCGTCTGCAGATCTCCGAGCATAATACGGCAGATCTTTGTAAAGTTATCGCGGGTAAGTCTGTTAAATACAACTATCTCGTCAACGCGGTTGATAAATTCGGGACGGAGGAACGCCTCGAGCGCCTTCATAACCCTTGCGCGGTCGTTCATCTGCGCGCTTTCGCCGAACCCTGCAATCGAACCGCTTTCGTTACTGCCTGCGTTGGTGGTCATGATTATGACCGTGTTTTCAAAATTAACTTCCTTGCCGTGAGCGTCGGTTATCCTGCCGTCGTCCAATATCTGCAAAAGGATATTCATAACGTCGGGGTGCGCCTTTTCTATCTCGTCAAACAGCACCACGGTATAGGGCTTTCTGCGTATCTTTCCGGTTAGCTGTCCCGCATCGTCATAGCCGACGTAACCGGGAGGCGAGCCGATAATGCGCGAAACCGAATGTTTTTCCATAAATTCGCTCATGTCGAGGCGGATAAATGCCTCGGGCGAATCAAACAAATAACCCGAAAGCACCTTTACGAGCTCGGTCTTTCCCACGCCCGTACTGCCTGCGAATATAAACGAAACAGGCTTTTTCTTGTACGATATCCCTGCGCGCGAGCGTTTTATTGCCCTTGCTACAGAGTTTACCGCACTGTCCTGACCGATAATGCGCTTTTTTACCTCTTCCTCGAGCCGTTCTATCTTAACAAACTCGTTCTCGCTCACGTTTGTTGCGGGAATACCCGTCCAAACCTCTATAACGCGTGCAATTTCGGCATCGGTAAGCTGCAACTTATCGCGCTCTGCCGACAGCTCGTTAAACCGCGCCTCTTTGCGTATAAGCGTGGTTTTTAGGTCGGCTATCTTGCGGAAATCCTCTTCCTCGGGGGTTTCCTTGTTTTCCAAGGACTGTAATTCCTCGCGCAGTTTTTTAATTTCCTCGCTGACAAGCGAAATCTCGTTTATTATCGGAGAGTGCATCGCCATGTGCGCGCATGCTTCGTCCATCAGGTCGATCGCCTTGTCGGGAAGAAATCTGTCGGTAATATAACGCTCCGAAAGCGTAACCATTCTGCGTATAAGATAATCGGGAATGGTTAAGCCGTGATGGTTCTCGTAATATTTTTTAATGCCCTGCAGAATCTTTACGCTGTCCTCTATCGAGGGCTCGCCTATCATAACAGGCTGAAAACGGCGTTCCAGCGCGGCATCCTTTTCTATATACTGGCGGTATTCCTTTAGCGTCGTTGCGCCGACAAGCTGGATCTCGCCTCTCGAAAGTGCAGGTTTTAAGATATTTGCGGCGTTCATACCGCCCTCTGCGTTGCCTGCGCCGACTATAGAGTGCACCTCGTCGATAACGAGTATTGCGTTGCCCGCCTTTTTGGCTTCCTCTATAAGACCGCGCATTCTGTTCTCGAACTGACCGCGGAACTGAGTACCGGCAACTATTGCCGTCATGTCCACAAGATATATTTCCTTGTCTTTCAGCTTATAAGGCACGTCGCCCCTTGCGATTTTTTGTGCAAGCGCCTCGGCAACGGCGGTTTTGCCTACGCCCGGCTCACCGATAAGACAGGGGTTATTTTTTTGTCGGCGTGTCAGTATCTGAATCACGCGCTCAAGCTCGTTATCTCTTCCGATAATATTATCCAGCTTGCCCTCGCGCGCACGCTCGGTAAGGCAATAGCAAAAATCGCGCAAATAGCTTGCACCGCGCTTGCCCTTGGGCTTTGCACCTGCTTTTCCGTCGGAATCATTTGCCTTTTCGGGATTTTCCATCGGCTTGTTGTTACCGCCGAAAAAGGAGTTAAGGTCGATCGAGGGCGCTCTGCCCTCCTCGTCGCTGTCGTTTTCGCCCTCAAGCGGAATCATTCCGCTCATCATGCTTTCGTCAAGCGCATCTATATCCTCGGGACTCATATTCATCTGATTAATTATATCGTCAATAGGCTTTATTCCAAGCTCCTGCGCGCATTTTATGCAAAAGCCCTCGCTTGAAATCTTGCCCGCAACGCTCTTCTGGACAAAAATTATTGCCGGACGCACCTTGCAGCGCGAGCATCTTTTGAATTCCATTATAGGTCACCTCATTGTTTACTTATGGTTTCGTTGCAGTGTCTCGAAACACCTTGAAATAATACATCAAAAACGAAAATATCAGCATTCCCAGCATTATCGCACATATAGTTATGTCCAAAGCCATGCTGTTTCGGATGATTATCCTCAAAAACGCACATAGGAAAAGTATTACAGTCGCGAGCTTGCCGTACCAACGTGCCTGAACGACGGTGCTCTGGCGTTGTGTCACAAGCACGCCGCCTATGAGCATGCTCAGCTCTTTTAACACCAACGGAATCGCCACCGCAAGAAACAGTTTGTTGTCTATTGCAAAGCACACCGCGGCGGCGGCTTGCATTAGCTTATCCGCCAACGGGTCGAGAATTTTGCCCACGTCGGTTATCCAGTTATTTCTCCGTGCAAGATAGCCGTCGAGCGCATCGGTAAACCACGCCAATACGTATATACCCGCGGCTATGTAGGATTGCGGTAATTCGGAATATTCAAAGTATGAAAATACAAACAGCGGTATCATAAACAAACGAAGAACCGACAGTATATTTGGGATTTGCCTCATTTTTCTACCTCTTTTTAGATTTACAACTTCTTTTATAGCGTAACGATATTTTCTCGCTTGTTATATTGGTTTAGTATCACACAAAAAACGCAAAAATATCTATTGCGCTAAAGAATTTGAACAACAACGTGCTTTCGGCATCAAAGTTTTCAAGAAAACCGCTGTCGAGGAAAGCCGCGTTTTCTATAAGCAGATTCATAACAAAGCAAAACAGGCAAACTCTCAGCAACGCAAGCACTACGCCCAGCGCGATGCCCAGACCCTTGTTTGCGGTACGGAGCACGGGCAGTTTTGCCACGACGTTCAGCACACGTGCAACTATTATAAGCACTATCTGCGCGCCGATAAACAGAATAAGCACCGCACAGGCAGTGGCTGTGATATCGGTTATCGGCTCGGCAATGCGCGCGGCAAGTGCCGCTTCGCCCTTTTTGCTGTTTGCCGTCTTGCTGTTATACCAATCGGCAAGGTCATCCAGATCCATGCCTGCCACGGCAACGAGCTTATTAAACTTCTCGGATTTTCCGTCCAGCAACCCCTGCACGCCGAGCGAAGTATTCACCAGCGCGTCGGTTATTGCATCTTCGGTTGCGGTTTCCACCGTTTCGGCAACCGAGGTCTCTTTCAAAAACTCGGCAAGCGGAGAAACGAACATTGCCGTAACTATAATCGCCAAAATAAACGACACGGCGCTTACCGCGGTTTTTACAAACCCGTTTTTTGCGGCAAAATATACCGTAAGCGCAATAATCGCAACAACTATCAAATCAAGCAAAAGGTTCATTCGTTAGTTATCCTTTCCGTCAAAAGCCGTTTCATCGAAATACTCCGCCTGATTCTCCGAGAACAGTATAAGCTCGTCAAGATCGGCAACCAGTGCAGAATAGGATGTCGGTATGTAGTATATGTTTTCCTCGCCCGTCGTTATGTCACATTCATAAAGCACGCCCGGCGAAAGCGCATATAACCTATCTCCGCAAATTATAGAATCGGTAAGCGAGGTATCAAACGTTCTCGAAAACTCAACACTGCCGTCGGGACGGTAAACAACCGATTCTGTACCGCCCGAAAGCCCGTCGAGCTTATAGTTTACAAGCGTTCTGTTACCGAAAACCCTGCCCGAAAGCAATTCTTTCTCACCGAACAAAACCTCGGATATGCGTCCGTCATCGTTGTCGAATACGCGCAAAGCGTCGGTTGTCAAAAGACAATATCCGTTATCGGTATAATATATCCCCAGCGGAATTTCGCCCACAAACTTCAGTGCAGACTGAACGTCCTCCGAGTGTATGCTGAACTTTGACACCTGCGTGACCAAATTTCCATCCTGCGAAAAATGCGATGCCGTCAAAAATTCCTGTCCGTCGGGAGAGATCGCGGCAAAGTCAACGTATTCGTTGCCGAACAAACGGGTATATTTTATCCTAAAATCCTTGTCATAAACGTAAACCGCCGAGCGATAGCCCTTTGCCGAGCTCACGATCGCATATTCTCCGCTTTTTGCTGCCGAAACCCAATAAACGGGATAGTCAAACGGCATTTTCGCAAGCTGTGAGTAGGAGTTAAAAATCCTTACTTCCTTGCCGCCGAGGTCGTAACAGAAAATATTTATACCGTTTTCGATCATCTTCGGGTGGTCAAACGTAAACGTTTCGCGCAGCATCACTTCGCCGTCCCAGCCGGAGATAGTTAATCCGTTTTCGTTCAGTACCGCAAGGTCGCCCTTATACACAAGACCGCGGTTGCCCTTGCTTCCGTCAAACGCTATTAGGCTGCCGGCATGCGTTTCGGAATCCTCGCCCACGTTCAAAAACTTCATCATATATTCAAAATTATCTATCGTTATATCGCTTCCGTGAAACGAAAACGAGTACACCGAAAACACCACCGCAAAAATAAGCACTGCATAGCGCGCGAGCGAAGCATGGCGCGCCAGTTTCGTATAATGTGCCTCTACCGTCGGTGTTTCGCGTCTATTCTTTTTTGAGTTTCTGTCTCTAAATCCCGAAAACGCGCCCATATGCCCCTCCTTTTTTATGGTCTTGTTTCTTTGCAAGTATACTGTAAGGTCTCCCAACCAAGATAACAATAATGTATGTTTTTTTCTTCTCCAAATTTGTTGCGCAACAGTATTGTTAGCTTTCAACTAAGAAATACGACAATTTTCTTCCGCAGATTTCTTCTGCAACGTTATTGTTAGGCTTTTATAACCCATTTTAATCTGTCAAAATTCTTCTTTCGAATAAAAAACCTTGTTCAGCACCAATCCCTTTGCAGGTGCGGTGATGCCGGCATTCGCCCTATCGCGCGAGGCGATTATTGCATCTATCGAAATCTCGTCGTCGCTCGCCGCCGCCTCTGCCACGGTGCCGACCATTATCCGAACCATGTTATACAAAAATCCGTCTGCCGCAACCCTGAATATCACGTCATCTCCGTCGCGCTCGGCATAAAAATACTTTATTTCACGAACCGTATCAACTATTTTAGAACCTGCCGCCATAAACGCGCAAAAATCCTGTCTGCCCACAAACCTTTTGCAGAGCGCGTTTGCCTTTTCGATATCTATATGCCTTGCATAATGCCACGCGAACTCATCCGAAAAAGGGTCGCGTATACGGCTGTTCCGAATACGATAAACATATTCCTTGCCCAAAGCATCGTACCTCGGGTGAAACCCGTCGGGAGCAACGCCTGCCTCGGTAACCGAGATATCCGCAGGCAGTTTTGTATTTATCGCAAGCGGAAGTGCATCGGCAGGGATATCGGGCAGATCGCCCTTCGCAAGTGCAACAAACCCTCTTGCATGCACGCCCGAATCGGTTCTGCTGCAGCCCGTAAGATCAATTTTCACTCCGAAAACAGCCTCGCACGCCGCCTGAACCGTCGCCTGAACGGTAGGCTTGTCGGGTTGCACCTGCCAACCGCAGTAGTTTGTGCCCTTGTATGCTATTTTAAGAATATACCCTCGCAAAATCCAACTACCTCCGGCCAAGAAAGCATGTTAAGGAAGAAGACACCCACCGTAACGGCGGTTACAAAAGCAAGAAAAACATAGTCTGCAAAAGTCGATTTCATAACCTTCAGCTTGGTTCTGCCCTCGCCGCCGTGATAGCAACGGCATTCCATGGCATCGGCAAGCTCCTCGGCGCGGCGCACCGCCGAAACAAACAGCGGAATCAATATCGGAATAAGCGCCTTAAGCCGTTTTATCAGATTGCCGCTCTCAAAATCGGCGCACCTTGCCTTTTGTGCCGAGATTATCTTGTTTGTTCCCTCGATAAGCGTAGGAATAAACCTAAGCGCGATCGACA
>JAZTZF010000192.1:0-2227 GCA_045637325.1 Eubacteriales bacterium
ACGGCGTGCTTCCTTATAAGGTTGTGAATAACCAGTACACCAATATTGATTATTCCGGAAAATCTCGTACCCCCGGTTACTACAACAATCCTGACGCGGCTAAGTATATCTATTCCGATGAAGCCTGCACCTTGTCTCTCGGTGTTGTAGCTCGTTATACCATGTTCGAGGTTACCAAGGTTTGCGCAAGCGGAAAGGTTTTGTGCGTTGCAACACTCGATAACGGAAATACCGTTACGGGTTATATGGATCCCTCGGCTTCGAGAATCATTCAGATCACCGCTTCGGGCGCGCCTGCGCTTTCCGAAGAATATATCAAGCTTCAGAACCTCTTTGATGCGACTAAGAAGCTTATCTGTGTTGACTATACCGCAAGCGAAGCTATTGCTATTCGCGCGGCATACGCAAATGCATATAACGTTCTTGTTAACGAGAACTCTACCGATGCAGAATATCTCGCGGCTTACAACGCTCTCTACTCTGCAATCCATCCTACCGCAAGTATCGTTTCGGGCGGAAAGTATTATACCCGTACCGATCCGGGAAGATCCGATGTATATGCCGACGATAACAAGAGATTGACCGACGGCGTCAAGGGTGTAACCGATGGCGGCTCTCAGGGCTATGCAGGCTGGCAGGGCAATGCAGATATTGTTATCGAACTTGGTTCGAGCACAAAGATGAACACCTTCATCGCTTATCTTGCGGCAGGCCCTTGGGGAATTGCTCATCCTGCGGAAGATATCACTCTTACCATCTCCTACTCGGATGATAATGTCAATTTCACTCAGCTCGCGTCCTCGAACTATTCGGTTCTCAAGAGTGGTAACGGAGTTTCGGGCGAAACCTGGAGCACCTATAAAATAATCATTTCCACTTGGGAAATCAATGCTAAGTACGTCAAGTTCAACTTTGCACATAAAAACGGCGGACACATCTGGCTCGATGAAGTGGAAGCATCCTATTATAACGAAAACTTCCTCTATGATAAGCTTTACATCAACGGTGTAAACAGCACGGTTAAAGCAGGCGACTGCATTGTTTTCACTCCTGCGTACGGAACCGTTACCGGTGACAAGGCAAACCACAGATGGACCTATAACGTCGTAGCTAAATGGGATGCAAACCTCGGCGGATATATCGTTACCTCTTCTTCGCAGGGTATCGGCGAATCTACTCCCTCGGTCACTCTCGCAAGCGATGAAATTCTTATCGCGGCGCATTGCTGGGAAGGCGAGGGTATGGATGATACCGTTGTCGGAAGTGCATTCAACCATTATTTGCTTTCTCAGACAAAGGTCGGTGACTTTATACAGCTTTCGAACGTCACCGTTGAACTCGGATATTATGATGTGCTTGCATACGCAAGTATAACCCACAATACTCCCCCCGAATGCGGCCACGAATATTTCTCGGTTGTCGTAGATCCTACCTGCGGAGATCAGGGCTACACCGCTCATACCTGCAAGCATTGCGGAGAATGCTATATCGACAGCTATGTTCCTGCGGCAGGTCATACCGAAGGCGAATGGCAAACTCTTGCCGACGGCAGCAAAGTGCTTTACTGTTCAATGTGCGGAACTCTTCTCGACAGAGTTGACGCTCCTGTCGTTACATACGAAAAGGGAGACGTAAACGGCGACGATAAAGTGAATATGTTCGACTATTTGCTTATCAAATCCTCCTACTTTGGTAAGTCTGCGCTTGCCGATGATCAGGCAGAACGTGCCGATGTAAACGGTAACGGCAGCATCGATATGTTCGACTATATCCTTGTAAAGTCTCTTTGCTTTGGATAATTAAGATATAACATACAAAAGAGAATCGCGTAGATGCGCGATTCTCTTTTTTGTTTTGTGAAATGTTACAAAAAAATGTGATTAGACTTTACTTTTGTGCACTTTTATGTTATCATCGTAGCATGATTTTTATAAAATTGGGAGGCTTGTTATGAAAAAGACATTCGTAAGGCTGTTTGCTTTGTTGCTTGCGGTTTTGCTCGTTGTTCCAATGACGATTTCTTCCGTTTCTGCGGATACAACAACGCTCGCAACCTATCGCAAGGGTTATAACAACATTTCGTCTTCCTATGCGGGAAGTCAATACTATGCGAATTTCCAGAAGATTCCCTTGACGGGTGACGGACGTACCGACGTACTTGCCGTTGCTATGTCTCAGCTTGGCTATATGGAAAGTAATAAGTCGGGCGACTATTCGGGCAATAACG
>JAZTZF010000193.1:0-7987 GCA_045637325.1 Eubacteriales bacterium
AGCAGGGCCGCAATCCGCTGTTGGTAGCTTGCGATATATACCGCCCTGCGGCAATAACTCAGCTTCAGGTGGTTGGCGAAAAGGTTGGTGTTCAGGTATTTGAACGCGGCACCAATAATCCTGCCGAAACATCTAAAGAAGGAATAGAACACGCTGTAAAATACGGTTTTGATACCGTGATTATCGATACCGCGGGCAGACTTCATGTAGACGAAGAGCTTATGGAAGAGCACAAGCGTGTAAAAGAAGCAACCGAGCCTGCCGAGATATTGCTCGTTGTCGATGCTATGACGGGACAGGATGCCGTTAATGTTGCAAAGAGCTTTAACGATCTTTTGGATATAACCGGCGTTATTCTTACCAAGATGGACGGCGACACGCGCGGCGGTGCGGCGCTTTCGGTCAAGTATATCACAGGGAAGCCGATCAAGTTTATCGGTACCGGTGAAAAGCTCGATTGCTTGGAACCCTTCCATCCCGACAGAATGGCGTCGCGTATACTCGGCATGGGCGATGTGCTCACACTTATCGAAAAAGCCGAACAGCAGATCGACGAGAAAAAGGCACTCGAAATGGAGCGTAAGTTCCGTGAACAGAGCTTTACTCTTACCGATTTTCTCGATCAGCTTGCTACACTGAAAGACATGGGGTCGATGGATTCGCTCCTCGGGATGATGCCCGGCATAAAGCCGTCGGCACTCAATAACGCCACTATCGACGAGAAAGCGCTTGCACATACAGAGGCAATAATACTTTCGATGACTCCCTACGAGCGTAACCATCCCGATATATTAAACTCCTCCCGCAAAAAGAGAATCGCCGCGGGCAGCGGCAGAACGGTAGAGGAGATCAACCGTTTGCTAAAGCAATATGAGCAGACAAAACAGCTTATGAAGCAATTCATGGGTAAAAAAGGAAAAAGAGGGAAGTTTAAATTTCCTTTTTGATAAATAATTTTATTAATAATTTTTTGGAGGCTATTAAAAATGGCAGTTAAGATCAGGCTCAGAAGAATGGGCGCAAAGAAGGCACCCCACTACAGAATCGTTGTTGCGGACTCCCGTTATCCCCGTGACGGCAGATTTATCGAAGAAATCGGTTTTTACAACCCCATGACCTCTCCCGCAGAAGTTAAGATCGATTCCGAAAAGGCAAAGAAGTGGATTGGCAACGGCGCACAGCCTACCGACACTGTAAGAGATCTTCTTAAGAAGAGCGGAGTATTGGATTAATGAAACAGATTCTTCTCGATATCACCAAAGCTATCGTCGAGGATCCCGATTCGGTATCTGTAACCGAAAAGGTCAGCGGTGATACCGTTGTTCTTGAACTGTCGGTGGCGAAGCACGATATGGGCAGAGTCATCGGCAAGGAAGGCAAGATTGCAAAAAGCATCCGTACAGTGATGCGTGCGGCTGCCGCCAAAGAGAACAAGCGCGTTATTGTCGACATAATCTGATGAGACGCTTTCTTGAAGCAGGAAGGCTGAATTCTCCGCGCGGACTGAAGGGTGAACTCCGTTTTGACTGTTGGTGCGACAGCATCGACTTCCTTTCGGGGGTAAAATACCTTTACCTCGATTCCGAGGGTAACCGTCCTTTGGAGGTAAAAGCCTTCCGCGAAACGGTTTCCACCGTTATTTTTGTCGGATACGAAGACCGCAATTCCGCGGCTTCTCTTACCGGCAGGACGGTTTATTTCGATCGGGAGGAGATAATCCTTCCCGACGGAGTGTATTATAACGATGACCTTATAGGTCTTTCGGTTATCGATGAAGCAACGGGTGCAACGATAGGCACTCTCAAGCGCATCGAAGAGGGTGTGGCGTCCGATATTTACTATGTAGAGGGCGAAAAGAAATATATCATCCCTGCGGTGAAAGAATTTATCGTCAGGGCTGATCCCGATACCGGAATAATCATCCGTCTTATCGACGGTTTTGAAGCGTAGGAGAGTGCGAAGATGAACTTCGAGGTACTTACGCTTTTTCCCCATTCTCTCGAGCCGATATTCGGTTCGAGCATAATCGGCAGGGCAGTAGCCAAGGGTGTGATATCGGTCAGATGTACCGATATACGCGATTTTACCAAGGACAAGCACCGCAGGGTGGACGATGCACCTTACGGCGGCGGTTACGGTATGGTTATGATGTGCCAGCCGGTGGTTGACTGTATACGGTCGGTAAAGTCGGAGCTAAACGGTTCGACGAGGGTAATATACATGTCGCCTCAGGGTGCACTTTTGAACCAGCAAAAAGCGCAAGAGCTTACACAATACGACAATCTTATACTCCTTTGCGGTCATTACGAGGGGATAGACGAGCGTATTATCGAGCTGGAGGTAGACGAGGAGCTGTCTGTCGGAGATTATGTGCTCACGGGCGGCGAACTTCCTGCCGCAATAGTTGTGGACTGTGTTTCGCGGCTTATAGACGGCGTTCTGCCTTCTTCGGAATGCTATTCCGAGGAAAGCCTGCAAAACGGACTGCTTGAGCATGCGCAGTATACGCGTCCGCGCGTTTTCGAGGGGCTTGAGGTACCCGAGGTGCTTATAAACGGCGACCACGGTAAACAGCGTCTTTGGAAACAGGAACAAAGCCGTATTCGTACAGAACGGAAACGGCCTGATTTAATGGAGCAAAACGATGAACAAAGTGAGGAGAAAAAAATATAAACGCGGTATAATAAAACGGCTCGCGCAAGAGAGCTTTGTTTTGTCGTTCACGCGTTATCTTTCTTCGCGCTTTGTTCGTTTTTTTGAAAGCGGATTGGCTTCTCCGCTTATTACCTCGGCAAAATCGACCGATAATTTTGCACGAGAAAAAATAACCGGACCTATTTATAAAAGAATAGGTATCCGTAAAAACTTTTTTATGCCGATGCGTAACGCCGCATCATCGCTTATATCACGCAATCCCGTGATGAAAATGTTCGAAGCATTTAGAACCGCCTTTTTAAGCGCATCAATGCGCTCTGTGGGTGTGTTTTTGATAACTTTCGGCATTTATGCAACGGCAATATTGCTTCTAAAAAGCTATGTCTCACTGTCGCTCGGTGCAGAAGCAAGCATCAATGACTTTTCGGTTGCGGCAGTAACTGCCTTGGTGGGCATTATTTTGGTGGCGTTTGGCGATAGGAGCATTCTTTCTGCAGTAGGCACGGGGCGTATAGTGGGTTCCTTGCTTGTTAACTGTTTGGGTGTAAACGATTCGTCTATCGACAGACATATTTCGGCATCTTCGGTTACCTCGGTGGGAATAAGCTTTTTGCTCGGCTCACTGTTTGGTATTTCTACCTTGTTTTTTGCACCGGCAACGGTACTGTTTTTTGCGCTCGCGCTGATCGTTTGCATTGCAGTTCTTCATATCCCCGAGTTTGGGTTGTTGCTTGTTGCCACTGTATTTTCGTTTGTAAATGTCAAAATTACGGCGGTGGTTATTGCCGTTACGGTTGCTTCTTTTCTTATAAAATGTTTACGATTAAAGCGTAATTTTCGCTTCGGTACTGCCGATGCGGTAGTATTGCTCTTGTATGTGGTGATCTTCGTTTCCTGCGTTACTTCGGAAGGGAGTTTATCGCACTCGGAGCTTTATGTTCTTTGCTTTACCTCGGTTTATTTTCTTGCAAAGAATCTTTTATGTTCGGAAAAACTTGTCGTTCAGACATTAAACGCGCTGTGTCTTGGTGTTTCACTTGGTATGGCGTTATATATTCTCGGTGATTTTGCTACGCTTATTCCGCATGACGATCTGCGCATGGGTGCCGTTTGGCTTACGCGCCATACGCTCGATGCCGAAATGCTTGCCATGACGGTTTCCTGCATTTTGCCGTTTGCTCTTATGTCGTTTTCTTCTTCCGACGAAAGAAAACCCAAATGGATGTTTGCGGTATTGTCGGTCGTTTGTGCGATAATTGTTGACAGTACGCTGTTTTATGTGTTGCTGATCATGTCGGTGTTGGTTTATGTCGCAACCGCGTACAAAGCACCTGTCGGCGCGTTATTAAGCGCGGTAATCGTTATTCCGCCCGTTGCGGCACTCGCGGCGGATTATACGGCGGCGTCTGCCGTTGCCTTGCGAGGAAAGACGGTTTATGATGCCGAGCTTTTATCGCCCGTGCAAGAGTCATTTACTAACTTCTGGTCGGGGATGTACCGATTCGGCGGTTTGATAGCTGTCATACTTTTTGTAGTTGCGGTGCTTTTGATATTACAGCGTATTTTCGGCACTACTGCAGGTAACCACGGGAACAAGACCGCGTTGCTTGGCGGCACCGCGGCGGCTTCAGTAATAATGGCAATTATTTGTTCGTTTATTTTTGATCCGTTCTGCGATTTTCGCGTACTTGCGGAGATGCTGTTTTTGTTTGGATTTTCCAAAGCGGTGAGCAAAACCTATTCTATGCCGCAATATACAAATTAAGGGGGGTGTGACCTGTGCAGAAACGAGTGTTCAAATTCAATATACTTGATCTTGTGATATTTATAGTTATCATTTGCGCGATAGCGGTTCTGGTTTTCCGCAGTAACATTAACGAAATGTTCGAAGGAACAGAGTCGGTCACGCTCGAAATATCTCTTGATGTAGCAGGCGAGGATAATGTGTCGCAAACGCTCGATTCCTTGTCGAAAACCGTCATGTTCGAGCCCGAATCGGGAAAGGATACCGTTTTTGAGGTTAATGTTGCAGAGGTTGAGATATCCCCGGATTCAAAGGACCATCCCGATGAGGCGCGTGTTGTTGTCGCCTGTATCGGTTATAAAAAACTCGGAAGATATTATACAGAAAACGGAGAACGCATATATAATAATACCGAGAGCGCGTTGTTGATTAACGGGAATCGCGTTGAATGCAAAGTGATTTTTATTGACGAAAAAGGGTTATAATAGATAATATCGACAAAAAAAGGCTTTGAAAGAATCGGTATTTTGTTGAATTCCTCATCAAGTTTCTATTGATTTAGGTGGGGCGGTTTGATATAATATCATTGTATGGGGGTATTCATATGACTACTAAGAATATAGAAATACAAAATGCAGTCGGACTTCATGCAAGACCTGCAACATATTTTATACAGAAAGCCAACTCCTATCGCAGCTCGATTTGGGTTGAAAACAGCGACCGCAGAGCTAACGCGAAGAGCTTGTTGGGCGTACTTTCGCTCGGCATTTCTAAAGGAGATATTATAACTATTCTCGCAGACGGTTCGGATGAGGAAGAAGCTGTTGACGGTCTTGTCACGCTTATTCTCGGCGGCTTTAACGAATAAATAAAAAACAAACGCCTTGAGCTATCGGTTCAGGGCATTTTTTGTAGGTGTATGTAATGACGCGCGAGGAACTTTTCGAAAAAGCACGTCTGCTTCCTGCCACGCCGGGTGTGTATATAATGCGTAACAAAACCGGCAGGATCATTTATGTCGGCAAGTCAAAGGCGTTAAAAAACCGCGTTTCGAGTTATTTTTCCCCATATTCGGATCATCGCGGCAAAACCAAGCGCATGGTCGAATCGGTTCATGATTTTGAGGTATATTATACCCTGACCGAGTTAGAGGCGCTTATACAAGAAAATCAATTTATAAAACAGTTCCAGCCGCGTTATAACATCAAGTTAAAAGACGGCGGCGGATATCCCTATATAAAACTTACAAATTCGTCTTATCCCGAGTTTTCGATAGTTTATAAACGCACCTCGGGTAATGATAAATATTTTGGACCATATTCCTCTTATAATGTTGCACGCAATATCTTGGAAACGGTGCAAAAGGTGTTTTCGCTTCCAACCTGCGGAAAGGTGTTCCCAAAGGATATCGGGAAGGGAAGACCTTGCTTGAACTACCATATCGGCCGTTGCTGTGCGCCATGTCTAAAAGGCAATGTTTCGATAGAGGAATACCGCGAACTGTTTAACCGCGCAACCGCACTTTTAAAGGGCGACGGTAAGAACCTTATTGCCAGTCTGGAAGAGGGAATGGCGACTGCGTCAGAGGGGTTGAATTTCGAGCTTGCGGCAAAATTGCGTGACTGTATTTTTGCGGTAAAGAAACTTAACGAGCGCCAGCAGATAGTCTGCTCTCCCAGCGTTGAGGCGGATGTAATAGGCATATATGCCGACGATTTGGGCAGTGCGCTTTCTCTGCTTTTTGTCCGTAACGGCGCGATCGTTGACCGCGAGAATTTCTTTTTCGGCGCGGATGAGATCATAAGCGGTTCGGCACTTGTATCCTTTTTTCAGCGTTATTACGAGCTTCGCGGGTATATCCCCAAAAAGGTATATATAGATTATGAGCTCGAGTCTGCGGATATCGAACTGCTGACCGAGTATTTAACCCAAAAAGCAGGGTTCAAGGTGGCGGTTATACGCCCCGAAAGAGGCGATATGCGTGCGCTTGTCGTACGCGCATCCGAGAATGCAAAACAACTGCTTTTGCACAAGCGCAGAAGCGAAGACCGAAAAAAAGATTTTTTGGTTTCGCTTGCAAACCTGCTTGGATTAGAGGTTCTGCCCGACAGGATAGAATCATACGATGTTTCGCACTCTTCGGGCGAGTATACAAGCTGCGGTATGATCGTTTTGGAACACGGCAGTTTTGCCAAACGCAAGTATCGCGGATTTAATATACGCAGCGTGAACGACGGGAACGATTTGGCGGCGCTTGAGGAATGTATCCGCCGCAGGTTTTCGCACGATGCCGATGAAAGCGGTTGGGAGTATCCCGATCTGCTTCTTATCGACGGAGGCAACAATCAGGTTAACCGTATACGCGCGGTTTTGAATGAACTTGGCATATATATTCCGATATTCGGCATGATAAAGGATGAACACCACAAAACGAGAACCCTGACCGACGGAGAGAACGAAATATCGCTTATTACACGGCAGGATGCGTTTGTGTTCATCTATAAAATTCAGGAGGAAGTCCATAGATATTCGCTATCGCTTATGGATGCAAAACGCCGTAATGCCGTTAAGAAAAGCTCGTTGACCGAAATAAAGGGCGTCGGCGCGGCAAGGGCAAACGACCTTATGCTTCATTTTCAAACCCTTTCTGCGCTTAAAATGGCAACGAAGGAAGAATTGATGCAGGTAAAAGGCGTTACCGAAAAGACAGCGGAAGCAATATTGGACTATTTCGGAAAGGAATCAAATGAGGATAATAACAGGAACAGCGAGGGGAACTAAACTAAAGACCCTTGCAGGAAACGATACACGTCCGACAACCGAGATCTGCAAGGAAGGGGTTTTCTCTGCCATACAGTTTGAACTGCACGACAGAGTAGTATTGGACCTTTTCGGCGGTTGCGGTCAAATGGCGCTCGAGGCATTGTCACGAGGAGCCGAGCGCGCGGTTATAATCGATTCGTCGCGTGCGGCGTGCGAGGTTATCAAGGAAAATGCATTAAAGACAAAATTAATGAAGCAATGCCGCGTTGTAACCTCGGATTGGAAGGAATATATCAGAGGTGCATCGGGTAAGGAAAAGTTTGGGCTTGTGTTCCTAGACCCCCCTTATCAGGAAGGCATACTTGACGATATTTTGCACAGATTGCAGTATTCCGAGCTTTTGTCCGCAGGCGCGATTATCGTGTGCGAGTCGGACAAAGACGGCATACCCACACCTATAGATGGCTGGGCAAGCAAGCTGTACCGTTACGGCAAGACCTATGTAACCATAATACGTGTCCCCGAGGAGGGTGCGGAGGAATGAAAACAGCAATCATTTCAGGCACTTTTGATCCCATAACCGTCGGTCATATCGATATTATCAAGCGCGCATCGGTGCTTTTTGATAAAGTAGTGGTGGCGGTGTCGTCGAACAGCGAGAAAAACTGCTTTTTCCCCGACGATATACGCCTTGCGGCGGTCGAGGCGAGCATAAAGGATATAAAAAACGCAAGCGCATATATCTGCGAGGGGTTGCTTGCCGAGTTTTGCAACAGGTTCGAAAATCCGGTTATCGTGCGCGGCGCGCGTACCGGCGGCGAGTTT
>JAZTZF010000194.1:0-3162 GCA_045637325.1 Eubacteriales bacterium
CAGGCCCGAACGCCGCAAAGAATATCGTAAATATAACCAATACGACAGATATGAGCGGTCGCAGCCAACGGTAGAAATTAGTATCGCTCTCATCCTTTTTAGTAGAAACAGAGGATGCTATAATATATGCAACCGCAATAAACGGCAGTGACAGCAAAAGACACTCTGCAAGCGAAAACGGGAACCACCCCGTAAGCTTTGCAAGCAGAAAGCGAACCCACTGCGCTGGGTATTGTGTCCAGAACTCTGCAAACGAGGGGATAAAACGAGATAGAACATATACCAAAACCGATGCCGCAAAAGTGCAACTTATGATTTTGAATGGGAGGGTAAAAAGCCCTCCGTCTATCATTCGTTTAATCGGGTTTTGTTTTTTCTGTTCAAGCTGTACAGGCGCACATGTTTCTTCTGCGCCTGTTATATAGTTATTAACTTCTGTGCCGTAGATGGTGATTATCTCTTTATTTCGTGACTCCATCCAAACTCATCTTTCTTTTCGCCAAACTGGATTCCGGTAATTTCATCATAAAGCATTTGAGAAATTGTGCCGATCTCGTTGTTGTTGATAATAAGCTTATCGCCGTTCCAATCCAAAAGACCTACAGGGGAGATAACAGCTGCAGTGCCGGTGCCGAACATTTCCTTCAGCTCGCCCTTTTTGCCGGCCTCGTATACCTCGTCGATGGATATTCTGCGTTCTTCAACGTCGTAACCCTTGGATCTGAGGTAGTTGATTACCGAATCTCTCGTAACACCGGGAAGAATGTTGCCCTCGAGCTTGGGAGTAACGACCTTGTCACCGATTACGAAAAATACGTTCATCGCGCCGACTTCGTCGATATACTTGTGTTCGATACCGTCAAGCCAAAGTACCTGAGCATAGCCGAGTTTTTCTGCCTTTTCCTGACCTTTCAGCGAAGCGGCATAGTTGCCGCCGACCTTTGCATAACCGGTGCCGCCCTTAACAGCGCGTACGTATTCGTCCTCGACGCAGATCTTAACAGGTGCAAGACCGCTTGCATAATAAGCTCCGACAGGGGAGAGGATTATCATAAATTTGTATGTGTGAGAGGGATGAACGCCCAAGAAGGGATCGGTAGCGATTATAAAAGGACGGATGTAAAGCGAGGTGCCGGGGTTTTGGGGTATCCAGTCCTGATCAACAAGCACCAACTCCTCGATAGCCTGAAGTACGTCATCGGGATTAACCTCGGGAATGCACATTCTCACGTTGGTGTTGTTCATTCTTTCTATATTCTTCATCGGACGGAACAACAATATTCTTCCGTCTTTTGCGCGGTATGCCTTCATGCCCTCGAACATTTCCTGTCCGTAATGGAAAACCATGCATGCAGGCGAGAGGGAAATATCGGCAAACGGAACTATTCTTGCATCATGCCAGCCTTTTTCTACGGAATAGTCCATAATAAACATGTGGTCGGTAAATATTTTACCAAAACCAAGAGCTCCTTCGGGCTTGGCTTTCGGTGTGTTAGTAAGAGTACGTGTAATAAGCATTTTTTCTGCCCTTTCATTTCCATATAAAATACCCTATAATTATACAACCGCCGTCTATATTTTTCAAGTGTTTTTTATGCAAAAAAAGCAGGTATTGACAAATTCTTCTTTTTGTTGTATAATGACCAAACATCCGCGGTCGAATGCGGCGGACAAAAAGTTTAAAATTACGACACATCGTGTTCACATTCATTGTGTAAAATGCATCTGGTTATATTTGGAATATGTATTGGAGGTTGATTTTTTGCCGGACATATCAAAACCGCTGAATTTCATTAAGAAATACAGAATATCAATTTTGGCAGTCTTAGCGTTTACTGTGGCTTTATGTTGCATTTTCGCTTTTGCAGGAAATAATAATGAGGATTTATCTGCTTCTTCCGAGGTCGAGGAAGTTTCTTCCGAGGCTGTTGAAGAGACGATCACTCTACAAGGCGAGGGTATTTATATAGACGGTCACTTTGTTGCAGCCGTTGCCTCGTTAGAGGAAGCAAATCTTGCCCTTAGCGAGTTGCTCTCCGCACGTGTTTCTGCAATGGACATTAACGATACTGCCGAAAACAGTTTTAATAATAATATCGAGTTTGTTTCGGGAGAATACGCAGAGGCAGCATTTACCGATACAGAAGGTCTTAAAAAGCTTCTCGGAATGAAAAACGAATTTGCCGTTTCGGATAAAATAACCGACTACAGCGGCAAGGCGGTTCCCGTAAAACTTTCGGTTCGCTCGGTATATACTTACAGCGAGACGGTTGTTCTCGAACACGAAACCAAGACGATCTATACCGATGCAATGCGCGACGGCGCAATAAAAGTTCTTACCAACGGCTTTGACGGCGAGGGTGAGGAAACCTATCGTGTGACAATGATCGACGGTGTCGATTCCGAAAAAGAGATCGTATCATTGCAGGTTACGGTTCCACCTACCGAAGAAGTTGTTCGTGTAGGAACGTGTTCTGGCGGTATACAGATTTCGTCTAATTCCAAGTTTATCAAGCCTTACGACGGTATAGTTACCTCGTATATGGGTCCCAGATGGGGACGTGTTCACATGGGTATAGATGTTGCAGGCTTCGAGTGCGATGGCAAGCCCGTATACGCGTCGTCTGAGGGAATAGTTGTACGTTCCGATTATTTCGGCGGTTACGGCAATTGCGTAATCATCGATCACGGTAACGGCGTCGAGACACTCTATGCACATTTGAGTGCATTCAGCGTTTCGGTTGGCGATACGGTTGTTGCAGGCGATGAGATCGGCAAGATCGGTGCTACCGGCAACGTTACAGGACCTCACCTCCATTTCGAGGTACGCGTTGACGGCGAAACCGTAAATCCTCTCTTGTTTGTAGATTACGAATAATATTAAAAGAGCTGTTTTACAGCTCTTTCAGACCGAAGACAAACTCGTTATTTACGTGCTTGAAATAAAAAAATAAGACAAAAACTGCACTTCCTAAAAATCACAGGAGTGCAGTTTTCTTTTATAAGGAATTTAATTTTATTGTATTTTCAAGCACTTTCCCGAAATCCTCCGACTGCTGTACCATTGTACAGCTACGCTCGAATTTCGTGAAAACTAACTTCGTTTCTCTCAGTCTGATTCGGTTTGCAGAGTTTGTCTGCAAACCGAAAGAGCTGTTTTAC
>JAZTZF010000195.1:0-1822 GCA_045637325.1 Eubacteriales bacterium
ATCGACAAAAAACAACTACCCGAAGAAGAGAAGCAAAAACTCTTTTTCGGGTAGTTTTGTCTTATTCGGTTACAAGCAGAGGATTTGTATGCCAAATTCCGCATTCTTTATTGAAAACTGTCCTTAGATACCAACTCATTCGACAGCTTCTTTTATTTTTAAGAAGTTATTTTACAGCTTCTTGTTTTGCTTGCTTGATTTTTTTATCAATCGCTTTTACGATATAAAATGCCGCAACGGCACAAACGATACCAACAATAATACCGCCCAAAATGTCGGTGGGGAAGTGAACGTAAAGGTACAATCTCGAGAAGGCGAGTATAGATGCAAAAACAACTGCGGCTGTGCCCCACCACTTTTTGTTGTATGCGAATATCGCACAAGCAGCGGCAAAGGATGCCGAGGTGTGACCCGACGGGAAAGAGAAATCTGTCGGCGCGTCGATGATAAGCGAGATTCCCTCTACCAGATCATACGGGCGCTCGCGCGCGATAAGCGGTTTTAGGGTAATGTTGCAGACGATAAGGTTAATAAGCAACGCAAGGCAGACGGTAAGACCTATCTTGCGTGTCTTGGGGATAAAAGAAAGCGTTAACCCCAAAACTATCCAAAACCAACCTGCATTTCCGAAAAAGGTTATAAACTTCATTAACGAATCCATAAAAGGAGAAGAAAAGGTATCGCGTATAAAATTAAGTATAGCGTATTCGAATTCCATAATATGACCTCTTGATTTAGTTTATATATTCTAACACAGAGGTCGAAAAATGTCAATATAGAACAGTGTAACGAGAGCCGCGGTGTCGGAATAAATATATCCCACACGACCTTTTTATCTCGTAACACGCAACGTTACAAGCAACTCGTTTTCTTTTTCTTCCTTTTCCCAATTTGCGGTATATCCCGAATTTTTCAGTAAAGCAACCGTTTTTTCTATAGTATTAAACAGCGGACGCATGTCCCCGATAGAGCCTTTTACCAAAGGCTTTTTCTTTTTCGGCTTTTTGATTATCTGTTCGGGCGTTCGACTTGACAGATATTCGTCAACAAGTTTTTCGGTTTCGGCGGCGGAAAGGTTCTCGTTGACGATCCGCGATAATATTGGATGCCTGTCGCGCTCGGAATTGATACGAACTAAGGCACGGCAATGCCGCTCGGAAAAAGCATTTTCGACAGCGATCAAACGCTCGCGCTCGGATAACCTCAGCAGACGCAATTTATTAGAAAGGGTAGACTGCGATATCGCCAGCGCGTGCGCAAGCTCGCCCTGCGGCATTTCGGTCATAAGCATAAGAGTTTGCATTGCCAACGCTTCCTCAAAAAAGGACAAATCGCTTCTCTGCAAATTTTCGACCAATGCCATCATCGCACTGCCCTTTCGGTCGATCTCGAAAACGGTGCAGGGTATCTGTGAAAGCCCTGCCATTTTCGATGCGCGCCAACGCCTTTCCCCTGCAATTATTTCATATTTCGCTTTGCTTTTCGGCATGGGGTGGGGGAGATTCTCTATCTTTTTCACCGCAACAGGCTGAATAAGTCCGTAGTTTTTTATGCTTGTGGACAATGCCTGAAGCTCTTCCCGATCAAACACACGGCGCGGCTGTAAGGGGTTTGGTGTCAGCTCGTTCACGTCGATCATTATCGTCTTGTCTTTTTTTACAACATTCAAAACCGCCGAAAGATCCATAATTTTTCTCCAAAACAAAAGAATCTGCCATTATAATAGCAGATCCTTGTGTCAAAAAATGTTATAACGCGTTAGCGGAAATATTTTTTTTGATAAAAATACTTTTTTTCATCGATTTCGGTTATTTCGCCCAGC
>JAZTZF010000196.1:0-13485 GCA_045637325.1 Eubacteriales bacterium
GCCTGCTGTGCAAATCTTATCAATTTTATTTGGCACCTAACCTTAGTTATTGTTGGCAGGGTTATATATCATATTCCCGATTATATGGTGAGTTTGGTTGCGGGTTTAATTGCTTTTTCGTTATTATCGGTGGTTTTGGCATTCAAGAAAAAGGAAGATGAATTGTCCGCAACGATGAATATATTGTTATATATTTCATTAGTACCAATGTCCGTTTTTGTGTATGTTCAGCAGAGCCTTCTTGGCGACGGGCATTGGATTCATATCTCTCTTGGATTAAGTTATATAGTCATATGGTTGGTCGTTTATTTTCTCACGGCGTCTCTAAAAATCACTAAAATAAAAGATTTGATAAACAAGACGGCAAACATTGGCGATGACGACAACAAAATCTAAGAACTCAAAAAGTTAAAAAGACTCCTCGATAAAGTGTTATTACTCAAGGATAATTCGACGCAAAGAAAAACAGATTATAGAATGCAATTATAAAAACATTACAACAAAAAGGGCGCGTCGCGCTCTTTTTTGTTTAGTCGGTCGCCGATTGTTTCCTCGTTTCCAAAATGCGTTTTAGCAATATCGCGCCGAGGGGGAATACGAACAGACCTATCAATCCCATAAGTTTAAGCCCGATATACATAGCCGCAAGTGCCGCAAGGGGTGAAAGCCCGATGAATTTCCCGATGATCTTCGGCTCGATTATCTGCCGAACAACGGTTATAACGGCATAGGTTATCAGTATGCCGATCCCCAAACCGTAGTTGCCCGAGATAATTGCAATAACACTCCATGGAATAAGCACGGTTCCGGTTCCGAGCACGGGCAGAACGTCCACAAGCGATATCACCAGCGCAAGCACAAAAGAATATTCCACCCTCAATATCATAAATGCAACCAAAAGCTCGCCGAAGTTTATCAAGAACAAAAGCCCATAGGCGCGCAGATAGCGTCCTACCGTTTCCGCCAAGGTGTCTTTTGCGTTTTTTAGGGCAGGGCGCAGTTTTTTGGGGAAGAGTGACAGAAAAAAACAGTTCACCTTAACTCTGTCGATTGCGAAATAATAGGTTGCAATTATAATAACCGCGGCGGTAAAAAGGGCGTTCGGCAAAAAAGTCGCCGCCGTACCGACAAGTGAGAGCAGAGCGCCTGACATGTTCTCTCCAAACGATACGAGCATCGACCAAAGCTCCTCGTCAAGGTTCGCGCGGATCTCCCAAAACCGTTCGCGCAGGTCTACAAACGGGATAAGATTGCTTATTTTGTTTATCATTTCGTCGGCGTAGTTTTCGTCGGTTCGTATAAGCGTTATTGACTGCTTGATCTTTTGGGTGAGCTCGCCTATTTCCAAAACCACCTGACGGGTTATCGCATAAACGAGCATAATGAGCGAGAGTGTGGCGAGCAGAACAACAAAAAGCACGAAACTGCGCTTGGGGAATTTTTTGTGTGATTCGGAGTATTTTACGATCGGGCGGAAGCACTCGGCAAAAATGTAGGCAATGATAAAGGGCAGAATCGCGCCCCAAAGATAGTTGAATATGATATAAACGAGCGCAATTCCGATAGCGGCATAAAGCGTAATTACCGCGATTTTTTTATAAGGCTCCTGCGGCAGCATAGTTTTCCTCCGAAAATGCATTGATTGCGATTATTATATGTGGTTTTTACCGATAAAATCCAAAAAACGGAATAATAAAAAGCAAAAATAATGTTGACAACGCAGATTTGCTGTGATATAATAATCGAGCGCATTCGAAGAAAGAAGCTTTTCGGCGCAAAAAATCAATATACGGAGAAGTCGCTTAGCTGGTCGAGGGCGCACGATTGCAAATCGTGTAACGGCTAAAACCGTTCGTGGGTTCGAATCCCACCTTCTCCGCCAAAAATCGACAGGTTTCGACCTGTCGATTTTTTATCCATTGCGAAAGCAATGGTATATCATCACGCGGCACGCGTGCATATCATCGCCGTAGGCGTATATCATCAGCCAGAGGCTGTGTTCCGCTTTCGCAATGATGATATGCAAGGTATACGCCTTGATGATATACAATTTCTTCGAAATTGATGATATACAACGGCATAGCCGTTGATTTTTCTCGTGTGTTGCGATATAATAAATAAAAGGAAGTGAAGATATGCCGAAAAATTATTTATTGACTTATTCGGAACAGTTAGCAACACAAATTGAAATTCTTTGTCAAAATATAAAAGCACCCTCCAATACTTTGTTTCAACTTCGCAAAAGTTCAAGCAGTATTTATGCCAACATACAGGAAGCAAATTACGGTCAAAGCAAGGCCGATATGATTTCTAAATTCGAGATTTCATTAAAAGAATGTGCCGAAACAGAAGGGTGGCTTAGATTGTTGTTCAACACAAATGCAATAGATGAAACAACCTACAAAACCCACAGAAATCTTTGTGGACGTATCAGGAGAATTTTGATATCAAGTTGCAAAACGTTGAAAGCAAACAAATGAAACCTACGCAAAACGCAAATAATGTAGGTATCCCATTCCGTACAACAAAAAGGACACCTTGAGTGTCCATGATACAAGGTTGCGGTTATTTTCTTTTTATGGTATAATGGGGAAAAGGTGGTGACGGTGAATGAAAAAAAGCATTGTAATTATCAGCATCGTGCTCATATCGGCAATTATATTTTTAGGTGTTTATTTTGTTCTTTTTTCCACAGTAACATATAGCGGTGTTATTGTTAGTTACGATTTGATGGATGATTATATAGAATTTACTATAAAAGACGAGAAAACTAACGAAGAAATCACAATCTTGGCTGATGAACATACCGAGGTGTATTATTGTCATCTGGAAAGCGATATTTATTTGGGCGATCTTATGAATAAAACAGGCAGTACTGTGGAAATACATTGCAAAAGATACTTTAATCACAATAAATATTCAGAATCAATCGTTGTTCAATTTATTCATGAAAACGGAAATGGTGATTTTTAAGCCGATCGGCAATTAAGTGTGATTGCCCCCTAACAACTAAATGACACCTAAAGTGAACACGGAAAGAAGGTAATGCCGTGAAAAAGCAAATACTCACCAAGCAGGATATACAAAAGGAAGTACTTTCTAAAATAAATAAAGCAAAAAATCTTTCTATATTCCTGTCGGTTTTTCTTGCCGCTGTGATTCCCTTGTATATTTGGTTTGTGAAGAACTACTCGTCTATTATGGACGAATATACAAACCATCACGGTGGACATTGGCATCCCGCGCTGGGATTTTTTATCGGCCCTGTGGTTATTTTGCTTTTACTTGTGTTTCTCTGTTTTTCTTTTATCATTTTATACAGAGCAAAAAAAGGAAAATTTACAATCACAAAAGAAACATTGTGCTATAAGATGAAGGAGCATGTCCAATATTATAAACATAACGGAATCGAAAATGCTCTTTATTTTCATTGCGGCAGAGTTTCGGTAGACGATGAAGTTTATTCGTCTGCCAATGTCGGCGACAGCTTTTATATTGTTATATTAAAGGGCAGAAAAGCACCGTATTTGGTTTATAATTCGAAACATTACGAGATAATCGAAGAGCGAAATCAATAAAGCATCATATAATCGTAGAAAATTGAAACAAAAGGACACCTTGCGTGTCCTTTTGTTGTTCTTAAAATTAACTTTTTCACTTGCAATTTTTTGTGGCGTATAATATAATAGAGGTGATTAAGTATGGCGATTTTTGGCAGTGTTTTTATTGCTATGCTGGCATCGTTGGGCGTGGCGCTTGCCGTGTTGGAATTTGTGCGTGCATACCGCGCCAAGCGGACCGAATTTATATGTCTGTGCTTCCGCGAGGATCTGTTGGATGGCGAAAAGCCGGATATGCTGATCATCTGCCGCACCGATGCCGAGCAGGAAGAGGTTATCCGCCGTGTTTGCGCGGATGACAACAGGAAGGTATATATAAAAAGATTTTAATAAACGTAAAGGCGGTATAAATTTTGGGCGAGCTGTATCTTGACGGCGTTGTTGAAGACATAATATATTCAAACGGCGAAAACGGATACACCGTCTGCGTGATAAATTGCGGCGGCGAGCCGATAACTCTCGTCGGTATAATGCCATACGTCGGTGAGGGCGAAACTATTAAGGTTCAGGGCGAGTGGCAGATGCACTCGACGTTCGGGCGGCAGTTCCGCGTGGATTATTTCGAGAAGAAATTGCCCACCACCTCTGCGGCGATACTTAAATATCTTTCGTCAGGTGCGATAAAGGGCATAGGTCCTGTTACCGCCGAAAGAGTGGTAGAGCGGTTCGGAGAAGACACGCTTGACGTTATCGAGAACAATCCGCGCTGGCTTTGTGATATCCGCGGAATTTCGCCTAAGCGCGCCGACGAGATACATAAAAATTACGTCGAACAGTTCGGTATGCGAACGGTTATGATGTATTGCAACGAATTTTTCGGCCCTGCGCTGTCTGTCAAGATATTCAAGACATACGGCTCGGCGGCTATCGATATAATCAAAATGACACCCTATCGGCTTTGCGCCGATATAACGGGGATCGGGTTCGAGAAGGCGGACAGGGTTGCTATGTCGCTGGGTTTTTCGCCCGATTGTCCCGAGCGTGCCGATGCAGGTATAGTTCATACACTTAATGTTGCGGCGGTCAACGGCGGTCACTGCTATCTGCCCGAAAAAGAGCTTATCGACGCCGCCTCGCGCGTGCTCGGTGTTCATGCAGAGGTGGCTTCTGCCGCAGCGGAGCGATTGGTCGTTTCCGAACGGCTAAAGAAATTTTCGGTTGACGATTATTATGCCTTTGCGCTTGCCGAGCTTTATTCTTCGGAGGTTTATATAACCGCAAAGCTTCATTCGCTTGCCGAGTTTAAGTTCCCGTATGTTCTCGAGGGGCTTGACGAGCAGATAACGGCGCTCGAGGAAAAATACGGCATAACCTATGCGCCCGAACAGCGCGAGGCGATATGCTATGCGCTCACCGGCGGTGTGAGTGTTATTACCGGCGGCCCCGGTACCGGTAAAACGACGGTAATAAAGGCGATTTTGGATATCTGCAATATATTAAAATTCTCGTGCGTGCTTGCCGCGCCGACGGGACGCGCCGCCAAGCGTATGTTCGAATCGTCGGGCAAGGAGGCAAAAACTATTCACCGCTTGCTTGAGGCAAGCGTTTCGGATAATGGGCACCACCATTTCTCGCGGGATGAGGATAACCCTATTTCCCAAAAGGTTATAATTATAGACGAAATGTCTATGGTCGATACAAATCTTATGTGCGCTCTGCTAAAGGCGGTCAAGACGGGGAGCTACGTTATACTTATCGGCGACCCCGATCAGCTTCCGCCGGTCGGTCCGGGCAACTGCCTGAACGATATTATCTCGTGCGGAAAATTCAATGTTGTCAGGCTTAATAAGATCTTCCGTCAGGCAGAACAGAGCCTTATCGTTATGAACGCCCACGCGATAAACCGCGGCGAGATGCCTGTGCTCAACTCGCGTGATAACGATTTCTTTTTTGTAGAAAAGCGCACCACCGACGAGGTGATGGCATTGCTTCTTTCTTTTGTAGCCGAGCGTTTGCCGAAGAGATACGATGCCGATCCGTTGGAGGATATTCAGGTTATTTCCTGCACGCGCAAGGGTGTTTTGGGAACGAAAGAGCTTAACGTTCTCTTTCAGAACGCGCTTAACCCCAAGCATCCTAAAAAAGCCGAGAAAAAGTACGGCGCGGTAATATTCCGCGAGGGCGACAAGGTCATGCAGATAAAAAACGACTACGATCTTTCGTGGAAGAACGGGACCGAGGCAGGCATGGGCGTGTTTAACGGTGATATCGGCAGGATAGCCGAGATAGATACGCGCTCGGAGACCATGACCGTCGATTTCGAGGGGCGGATGACCGAGTACGATTTTTCACAGCTTGATGAGCTAGAGCATGCGTTTGCCGTCACCGCACATAAAAGTCAGGGCAGTGAGTACAAGATAGTCGTTATTCCTGCGTTTGACGCGCCGTTTCCGCTAATGACGCGCAATCTGCTTTATACCGCGGTCACGCGTGCCAAAAACATGGTGGTGATAGTGGGTTCTAGCAAGTCGTTGGGGGTTATGGTTGGGAACAACCGCACACCCGTACGCCATACCGCGCTAAAACATCTGCTTGGGTTGATATGATATGAAAATATACCATTTGTCTCCGCTTCGCTGCATGATCTGCGGACACAACGTTTGTTACGAGGAATTGCCTGTATGTTGCAGATGTATTTCTGTATTGCAGGAGCTTATTACCGAAAAGTGCGAAAACTGCGGCAGGACCGCAAGCTTTTGCGAGTGCGACGGACAAGACGGACTGCGCTCGATGTTCTATTACGGAAGCAGTCGGTCGAAGCAGATTATATATCTTGTAAAGAACAATATAGATAACGCGGCTATGGATTTTCTTGCCGAGCTTGCCGTAAATGCCTGCGGAATAAATCCGAGCGCCTATGACGGCGTGGCGTATGTTCCGCGCCTTAGGCGGAATATCCGAAAAATAGGCTACGACCAAGCAAAGGAATTTGCGAACTCGCTGTCAAGAATATACGGTTTGCAGGTTATAGATGCACTCGAGCGTATAGGCGGCAAAGAGCAAAAACTGCTAAGCCGCGCCGAGCGATTGAAAAACATAAAGGATAAATACAGGCTCAAAGAACGTACCCAAACAGGGACACCGTACAATAAAATTCTGCTGGTGGACGACGTTTATACGACAGGAGCAACAATGAAAGCCTGTGCCGATCTTTTGAGAGGCAGTGTTTCGAGATCGGTTGTTCCGTTTACTTTTGCAAAAACAAATTTCAAAATAAATTAAAATACACTAAAATAAGGGAGAAAAAAATGAAAAACAATCTCGATCTTATTCGCATCTCTGCGGGAGAACTGCTTTGTACGCTTTCGCGTCATAAGGGCGGTATTTCGCTTTATTCACTGCGCGACCGCAAAATAAAAAAGAACTTTTTGACACAGGCGCGTCCTTTGTTTACTCTTACTGCGCGCTCGTTGACCTCGGATGAAATGATCACCGTTTCGTCGGATGTTGGGTTCAAAAACTGTCTTGCCGAAACGGTAGGAAACGATACCGTAATCGTGCTCTCGGGCAACACCGCTCTTGCAGGCGTTACCGTTGTGCTTTGTGCTCATGCTGTCGAAAACCGTATCGAGTGGACAACCAACCTTATAAGCGAAAATAACGAATACAGCCTGTATTCCTGCGATTATCCCACCATTTCGTTTGATGCAAAGAAAGACGTTTGGTTCCTCTCTCCCAACGGCCCCGGCGAGCTTTGGAACGGCGCGGAGGAATGCAGTTCCTGCCAGAACTATCCCTCCTACGGTGCATCGATGCAGTTTATGGCGTTCTGGAACAAGAACTGGAAACGCGGTATTTATTACGGACTTCATGATCCCTCGCCTGCATATAAGCAGATCTTCTTCGAAAAGAAGAAAAACGAAAAATTCTTTACCTTCAACGGCAAGATGCCGCTTGTGGATATAAGCTCGCCCCGTAACTCGCAGACGCTGTACGGAAAATGCGTTTGGGAAATATTCGACGGCGATTGGTACGATGCCGCACTGCTTTACCGCGAATTCGTTATGAATAACGCAATGTGGAGACCCGAAGTCGATGAAAACGGCAGAAAAGACTCTCCTGATTGGATGAAGCAGAACACTCACTGGTGGATCGTACGCGTAGGTCAGGACGAAAAGTACGTTGATGACGTATTGGAAGCCGATAAGGATCTCGGTCTGACCAGTGCTATCCATCTTTACGACTGGCATCAGAACCCCTTTGACAACGACTATCCTCACTATTTCCCCGTAAAAGATGCTTTTACCACCGGTCTGCCCCGCTTGCAGAACAACGGTGTAAGAGTAATGCCCTATATCAACGGCAGACTTTGGGATACACGCGACAGAGGTACCGAGGACTGGCAGTTCACCGCAAAAGCAAAACCCAGCTGTACCAAGAAGCGCGGCAACGAGCCGATCACCGAATCCTACAGCTCGAAAGAAGCCGACGGATCGTCGGTATGTCTTGCCGTAATGTGCCCCTCTACCGCTTGCTGGCAGGAAACTATAACCAAGGTTATCGGAAGATTGCTTAACGAGGTCGGCGTCGATGCCGTTTATATCGACCAGATCGCAGCGGCACAGCCTCAGCTTTGCGAGGATCCCACCCACTCCCACCGCGCAGGCGGCGGCAGCTGGTGGATGGAAAGCTACAACAATCTGCTCGACCACGCTATGCGTTTGTGCCCCGAGGGACGCGCGCTTTCTACAGAATGCACCGCAGATCCGTTTATGAAGCATCTTCAGGCATACCTTACGTGGCTTTGGGTACACAACCGTCAGGTTCCTGCTTTTGTGGCTATTTATTCGGGCTACGTAACCATGTTCGGCAGAAATTACCGTTATATGCCCGACGATGATGACGAGGGTCAGCGCATAATGGCGGCTCAGTCGCTTACCTTCGGTGAGCAGATGGGTTGGACCTCTCCCGAATCCTATTTCAACATGAAAAACAGAGGTTTCTATAAAAAGTGCGTTCAGGCGAGAAGCGAGATCGGCTCTTATATGTACGGCGGCCGTTTGCTCCGCACCCCCGAATTCACCGATGATGCCAAGATTTTGCGCACAACACGCTGCAAAGAGGCAGTCAACGGAATTGTTGAACACTCGGCAACCTTCTGCGAGCATTGGGAAAGAAACGACGGCGAGAAGCTGTTGCTTATCGTAAACGCATCTGAAGAAGCGGCAGAAGTAACGTTCAGCGCAAACCTCGCCGACGGCAAATACGTTCTCAAGGGCGACGTTGATGGCGTGCTTAAGATAGAAAACGGAAACGGAAAGGTTAAAATACCGCCTCTTTCTGTGGTTTATTCGATTCATACCGTTTGAACGGAGTATTTATAATGTTATTTAGGTTTTTCCGCCCCGATATGGCGTTTTGCGACGTTTATGTCATATCGCCCGAAGCATTAAAAGAACTTGGCGTAAAGGGCGTAGTTTTCGATATTGACAATACGGTCGCACCCTACGAGGTCGAACGTCCTACCGAAGAAATGAAAAATTATTTCTCGCGTTTGCGTGATGCGGGTATAAAAATGGCGTCTGTTTCCAACAATCAGGGTAACCGCGTCACAAAATTCAACGACGGCCTCGGCTTGTTTTACGTCTGCAAGGCGGGCAAGCCGTCGCCGAAGGGCATTCGCATCTGCATAGAGCATTTCGGGCTCAAACCCGACGAGGTAATTGCCGTAGGCGATCAGATATTTACCGATTGTATCGCGGCGCACCGCGCAGGGATAAAATTTGCGATGGTAAAGCCTATTCAGCCCGTGGAATCCTTCTTTTTCCGCATAAAGCGTTTTTTCGAGCGTCCTTTTGTTCGGAAACTCGAGTGGTTGAGCGCAAAGGATGCTTTGGTTAAACTCAAAAAGAAAAAATCAAGGAAAACAGATTAATATGAATGCAAAATTCGGACCGGGCGGCAACTCGGATTCCTTCCGTGCCGCAGGCGGAAAATCTACACTTCAGGCGCCTTTATATGTAAAAAGTCTCGGTCTTGACGCATACGAGTACGAGGCGGGCAACGGCATAACCGGCAGTAACGAGATGTTCTATGCGATCGGAGCAAAAGCGCGCGAGCATGGCATAAGTATGTCTTTCCATGCGCCCTATTTTATATCGCTTTCCTCGGTCGAAAAGGAAAAACGCGACAACAGCGTTCAGTATATACGCCGCAGTGCCGAGGTGAGTGAGCTTTTGGGCGCGAACATAATGGTGGTGCATTGCGGTTCCTGTGCTAAGATAAGTAGGGAAACTGCAATGGATTATGCGCGTGAAACGCTCATGAACGCCGCACAGATGCTCGAGGATAACGGGTTTTCCGCGCTTCTCGGTATAGAAACGATGGGCAAGGTCAACCAGCTCGGCACGCTTGACGAGGTGTTGGAGCTTTGTAAGATATCCGACCGTTTTGCGCCCGTGGTGGATTTCGGTCACCTTAATGCGCGCGACAGAGGCGTGCTGTTCACTTCGGACGATTTCAAACGCATTTTCGATAGAATATCGCAAGAGCTCGGCGCAAAATACGCCGAAAATCTGCATTGCCATTTCTCGAAGATAATGTATACCGAAATGGGCGAAAAGAAGCATCTGACCTTTGACGATACGGTATACGGGCCTGAATTCGGACCGCTTGCCGAGGCTATCGTTTCTTTGGGCGTAGCCCCGACAATAATCTGCGAATCTGCCGGTACCCAATCCGACGATGCAGTTATTATGAAAATGATGTACGAAAAAGAAAAAATCAAGCAGAACATCAAGTGACTTGGTGGGCTATAGAGAGGGAGTATCCGCATCCGACGGATAAAAGTGCCATGAAATTCAATCAGATCACCATCCATACCACAACAGCCGGAAGCGAGGTTATTTCGGGCGTGCTGTTCAACGAGGGAATAAGCTGTTTTTCGGTGGAAGACCCGAGAGATCTTGCAGAACTGCTCGAGAACAAATACGTTCCGGTTGACTATGTCGAGGATGGATTATTGCGCGAGGACGGCGACGTTCTTGTGCGTGTCTACCTTGCCGAGAACGAGCAGGGACAGATACAGCTCGAAGGGGTACTTGCAGGTATAGAAAGGCTCAAAAGCGAGGGCGAGGATTGGCTCGGCACGCTTGAAACCGAGCTTTCGGTAACTGACGAAAAGGATTGGGAAAACAACTGGAAACAGTATTTCCATCCCCTCCCCATAGGCGAGCGTTTTTTGGTAGTTCCCTCGTGGGAAAAGGAAGAGGACGAGAACAGAATAGTTATCGAGATAGACCCTGCATCTTCTTTCGGAACAGGCAGGCACGAAACCACCTCGCTTTGTCTTGAGGCGGTCGAAAAGCTGTCGCCTATCGGCATGAACGTGCTCGATATGGGTTGCGGAAGCGGTATTTTGGGTATAGGCGCGGCACTGATGGGTGCTAAGCATATCGACGCTGTCGATATCGATATGGTTGCCACTCGCATAGCCGCCGAAAACGCCGAGAAAAACAAGGTGTCCTCGGACGTTATGGAGGTATTCTGCGGAAACGTGCTTTCGGATGACTCGCTTTGGAATTTCTTTGCCGAAAAGAAATACGATCTTATACTGGCAAACATAGTTGCCGATATAATCAGCAGTATGCTTCCTCTTTTCGACTCCTGTCTTAATCCCGACGGCAGACTCGTCTGCTCGGGCATAATTTCTCCGAGAAAGGATTTTGTTCTCGAAGCATTGGAAGCAAATAAATTTGAGGTTGAAGAACTCTACGAGAAAAATGATTGGGTTGCGATAATATGCAAGAAAAAACAGGCGTAGATATTGCGCGCGAGATGCGCTCGCTCGAGGAGCAGCTTAATTATCATTCGCGTCTTTATTACGAGCTCGATTCTCCGTCGATACAGGACGAGGAGTACGATGCGCTGTTCCGCCGATTGGTGGAGCTTGAGAGTGAATATCCAGACCTTGCCTCGCCCAATTCGCCTACACAGCACGTGGGCGGTAAGGTTTCGGAACGGTTCGAGAAGGTGCGCCACGAGGTCCCGATGGACTCTTTTGGGGATATTTTTTCCGAATCGGAGATATACGATTTTGTCAATAAGATAAAAAACGAGTATCCCGATGCTGATTTTTATGTCGAAAAGAAGTTCGACGGACTTTCGGTTTCGCTCGAGTACGAAAACGGCGTTCTTGTGCGCGGATTGACCCGCGGCGACGGTGTGTTCGGAGAGGATGTTACCGAAAATATAAAAACCATAAAATCGGTTCCGCTTAAACTTACAAGCGATATAGGCAAGTTGATCGTCAGGGGCGAGGTGTACATGCCGAGAAAGGTTTTCGCACGGCTTAACGAAAAACGCGAGGCGAATGGCGAAAAGACCTTTGCGAACCCGCGCAACGCCGCGGCAGGTTCGTTGCGTCAGCTCGATTCCAAGCTCTGCGCCGCAAGAGGGCTCGATATATTCGTGTTCAATCTTCAGCTGGCAAACGAAATGCCGAATCGGCATTCGGAATCGCTCAAAATGCTTTCCGAGCTTGGGTTTACCGTATCCGAGGGGGGAGAGCTCTGCAACAGCGCCGAGGAAGTGGTAAACGCAGTCCGCAGGATAGGCGAGATGCGTTCCAACCTTGCCTACGATACCGACGGTGCGGTTATAAAGGTCGATAAACTTTCACTGCGCGAGCGGTTGGGGAGCACTGCTGCCGCGCCGCGTTGGGCGGTAGCGTATAAATTCCCTGCAGAGATAGCAGAAACAACCTTGACCGATATAGAGATTCAGGTAGGAAGAACCGGTGTCCTTACTCCGCGCGCGGTGCTGGAGCCGGTGCGCCTTGCGGGAAGTACGGTTTCCTACGCAACGCTTCATAATATAGATTTTATCCGCGAGAGGGATATAAGGATCGGTGACAGGGTGCGCTTGCGCAAGGCAGGCGATATAATCCCCGAAATAATTTCGGTAGTTACCGAAAAAAGGCAGGATTCTGCCGTTCGGTTCGATATGCCTGAGAGATGTCCGTCCTGCGACGAAAAAGTATACCGCGAATCGGACGAGGTTGCCGTAAGATGCGTAAACCCCGATTGCCCTGCACAGCTTAGCAGAAGTATCATACATTTCGTTTCGCGTGCGGCAATGAATATAGACAATCTGGGCGAAAGCGTTATAGAGCAATTTATAGAAAACGGTCTTATAAAGAGTGCCGCAGACCTGTATTATCTGAAAAAAGAAGATATCGCCTCGCTTGACAGGCTTGGCGACAAGAGCGCGGCAAATATTATAGCGGCTATCGAAAAAAGCCGTGACGCAGGCCTTGCCAAACTGCTTTGCGGTTTGGGCATACGCCATATCGGAGAAAAATCGGCGCAGTCTATCGCCGCAAGGTTCGGTGATATACGCGCGGTCATGGCGGCGACGGCAGAGGAGCTTTGTGCCGTTGACGATATCGGTACCGAGAGTGCCGAGTCGGTAGTCAGATTTTTCTCGGGCGAGCACGCAAAAGAACTGGTGGAAAAACTGTTATCCGCAGGTGTTTCGGGCGAGAGCAAGGAACGCCCCGTCGGGAACGCGCTCGAGGGGAAAACGGTTGTGGTTACGGGTACTCTGCCAACCTTAAAACGGCAGGAGGCAGAGGCGCTTATCCGCGCACACGGCGGAAGTGCTTCGGGCTCGGTATCCAAAAAGACCTCGTTCGTGCTTGTCGGCAGTGATGCGGGAAGCAAGCTGACCAAGGCGCAGGCGTTGGGTATACCCGTTATAAACGAGGAGGAATTCCTCGCATTGATAGAATCGAAACAACAATAATTATTGCAATAAAGGAGAAACAAAGATGGATTATTCCAAACTTCCGGTTTTTGCCGAAGCCGATATTGTTGTCTGCGGCGGAGGTACGGCAGGCGCGTTTGCCGCAAAAGCGGCGGCGGAT
>JAZTZF010000197.1:0-6307 GCA_045637325.1 Eubacteriales bacterium
CCTACATAAAAGTTAATATCGGTTGCTTCTTCGAACAACAAACGGCATATAAGCGATGCGCCGTCGCGTTTGTAGCTCCAATGCTCGTAATATTTGTTTTCGGAAAGATAATCTTTTGCGTATTCCAGTACCTTATTTACCGTAATAACGCCTTCCGTAACAAGATCAACGCCCTCAATTTCCGCTGTCGGCGGAAGGTCTTTCGATTCGAAATTAAGACTTGTTTTAATTGGCTTTTTCAAAAACCTTGCCGCGATAGAGGACGTTGTGCCTCCGCAGATGATATGCTTGCCTTCTTTCGAGAAGAAGAGCGACATCATGCGGTCTGCATCATCACGGTTTGAGGGGGGGCCGAACAACATGTTCATCGGCTCTCTTTTTCGTATACGGACAACACAAGCGGTTGCATCGTCACCCGGCTCGAAACCATAAAGCTTGTTGCATTCGTCTACGAGCATGGTCGAGAGTGTTTTTGCGGTATAGCCTGCGTGAGAGATTAACTCCATAAACGAGGCAATATCCTCGCGCTTCCATCCGAAGTTATAAGCCGTACCTATTCCTGCGTGAGGACATCCGTCACTCATGGCAACGAATATATCGTTTTCCTGCAGTTTTATGATCGACTTATATATCTTCTTACCGCCGATGTTCATCTCGGTCTTTGGATAATCCCAGCATTTTTCATCGCGTATGATAATTGCAAGCGGATTATCGTACTGTATAAGCTCGGCGATCTGATTGTTTTTTAGATGTATAATTGTAAATGTGGAATATGCCACACCGCGAACCGAACAAACCGGAAGGGTAGCGGCTATGGTTTCGACGCATTCTTCCAGCGACAGTCCTTCTGCCAGCATCGTCGAAATTATCTTGGAAGTAAGCGTTGACAGTATGCTTGCCTTAACACCGCTTCCGAGTCCGTCGGAAAGAACGATGACTGTAGAATCGTCACTCGGCTCTACAATATCAACGTGGTCGCCGCAAAGCTGTTCACCGTAATGATTTATACTTTTGTATCCGATATCAGCACATAAATCATTCATCTGCGATCGACTCCTTCAATTTAGCCAATGCAATTTTTGTTTCTGCGGCTGTTTCTCCGAGAAGCGATGCGATTTCCTGTACTATACGCATCTGTTTGTCAACAACCTTATCGGCAACTTCAATTGTCTGGCGGCTGATACTTTCTTTCTTTTCGCGTTCGTTTTGTTCATCGGTAATATCGCGCATTATCGCAATAAGAAGCCGCGAGTCTTTGTCGTGAACAACCGATTGTTCAACAAAACGCTTGTATTCGGCAAGATATACTCTTTCGCCGCGTACATCGCGTCCAGTTTTAAGAACGTTGATAAATACCGTCGGGTCGAGAATGCGTACGACCTGATCACCGAGAATGTCGTTTGCCGAGCGTATGTTCATCAGTCTTCTTGCAGAGTTGTTGATCTGCTGAACCTCAAGCTCTTCATTAAGTACGATCAATCCGTTGGGAGAATTGTTTACGATGGTGTCCGAAAAACTTTCGGCTTTGTCCTTTAGATAGGGCAGACACATAAATATTTCTGCCTTGCCTTGAATAATGGCAATTGCCTTTTCGCGGCAGGTGTTATATCCGCACGAACCGCAGTTCAGTTCCTGCGAGGGCTTGGATTTGCCCATTTGTCGAAGAATATTTTGTATTTCAGTCTCGGACGGAGTCTGAGAACGCTGTTCGATAAATTCAAAACTTTTCTTAAGCTCGATAGCCTTGGGTTGAGAAACCTCAAAATCCTTACTGCCCGCATATTCCGAAACGGCAATATAATCGTTAACGATCGAGGAACGGTGATGTTTTTCCATAACCGGACCGCCGATACAACTGCCCACGCAGGAGGACATTTCTATAAAGCATTTATGGATTTTCCCGTCGATAACGTCTTTTAGTGCAGCAATACAGTTATCAACCCCGTCGATTGCAAGATATGTATAACCGTAATTGTCTTCCGTCATTGTTTTGAGTACACCGCCGGTGGTAGGGAAGAAACGCGCGCGCGAACAAATATCCTTGTCGGATTCGTGTTTTAATTCTATTTTTGCTTCATTCAGCCATACCGTCAGCTCTTCAAACGTGAGTACGGCATCAACGATACCTTCGTAATGCTCGGCTTCGTCTTTTTTTGCAACGCAAGGACCGATAAAAACGGTTTTTGCATTGGGATATCTTTTTTTAATATCCTTGCAGTGCGCCTGCATGGGCGAAACGACGTCCGCCAAAAATTCAAGCGCTGCGGGATAATGCTTCTGGATCAAGAGGTTGATCGAATGGCAGCACGAGGATATGACAACGTCCCTTTCTTCCTCGCGGAGCATTCGTTCATATTCGGTCTTGACGATCGTCGCGCCGATAGCGGTTTCTTCAACGTCATAAAATCCCAAATTTTTCAATGCTTCGCGCATCGAATTAATTCCGACACCCTCGTAGTTGGCAACGAAAGAAGGCGCAAGGCTTACGATTACGGGTTCTCCGCTTTGAAGCAGAACCTTTACCTTTTCGGTTTCGTCAACAATCTCTTTTGCATTTTGCGGACATACGACAAAACATTGACCGCACAGGATACACTCGTTTCCGATAATATGCGCTTGGTTGGCAGAAAACCGTATAGCCTTGACGGGGCAATGACGGATACATTTATAACAGTTTTTGCAGTTTGATTTTTTCAGAGTCAAACAATTGGGCATATCCTGCTACTTCCTTTCGATTTTGTTCAAGACGTTAGCAACGAAAAATTCCTTAAAATTTTCTTTTGTAATGCCAACATGAATATCGTCATCTACCTGAACGGTAACTCCGATTCGATTGCACTTGCCTATACAAAAATTACCCGACAGCAACACCTCGTCTTGCAGTTGGTATTCTTCAACGGCCTTTTGCAGAAGTTCAACGATCTCCGGAGAACCTTTAAGATGACAAGAACTGCCGACACAAACCTGAATATTCATAGTTAATTAAACCTTTGCTTTGATGTTTTTTTCGAAGAAATCTACAACGGTATCGGGTGTGACCGAATAAAGTTCTTCGTCAACGGTCACGCAAACGCCCTGCTGGCATTTGCCCAAACAAAACGTGCCGGTAAGTTCTACCTTGTCACCGAGATTGTTTTCGGAAACAAGATTTTGGAGTGCCGATACAACCTGCCTCGAACCTTTCAGGTGGCAGGAACTGCCGATGCAAATAGTTACTTTCACGATAAAAACTCCTTTTGTTTTGATAAAAAACATTGTTTGTAAATTCAAAGCCGAAAACTGTTAGATTAATCAAATTTCGGGGATAATATAACATGCCTTTTTGCATGATTTTTCGGACCTTTTTAATCGGGCTCACCTATAGGAAAAAACGGCAAACCTAATCGACATTATTCTATCAAAAAAAACTGCATTTTGCAATAATAAATTTCATATAACAATATTATATTTTTTGATATATAGTAGGGATTTAAGTGAAAAAACAAGCTCCTCTGGATAAAAAGGAACTTGTTTGTGTGTTTTTTGTCGAAAATGAATATGTTTTGTTTCGAAAAAAGCAAATTGCCGTTTAAAGATTACTGCATGACGATTTTAGTTTTTCGATAAAAATTTTGTCGATATCGCTTAAAATATACTTTTTGCTGTAAATAAGCACGTCTTTATAGCTTTTTCTTCCGCAATCGGTACATTCGAACTGGACGAGTCCGTGCCTTTTCAAAAGTTTGTCGGGGGCAGGGGATATCCACATGAAGGTTTCGGGATTATCTGCCAAAATCTCAAGCTGTGCGGCGGTGTCAAGAACGTAAATACAGCGGTCGGCGTGTATGCGCATGTCGGGTTTGTTGCCGTCGGCAATCGAAAGCGTAGCCTCATACGGGGATTTGTGCGTTATTTGAATGAAATCTCGCAAATCTGCTTTGGAAACCGAGTTCTTGGATGCAAGAATACTGTCTTTGCTCGTGATAACGACGTATCGGAACGTTGTTATTGTTTCGTGATATAACTCATTCTTTTCGAGCATTTCTCTAAAATAACCGTCGGCGGCTTCGTCATAGCGTATTACGCCCAATTTGCAATCCGAGGCAATCACTTTTTTTATGGTGTTGTAGGTATCGGTTTCATCCAGCACAACTTCGGAAGTGTTTTTGTCCAATAACTGCGAAAAATTCGTAAAAGCTTCGACGATATATGCTGCTCTCGGAGCCGAAACCGAGAACCTCTGCTTGCTCTGCATACCGCCTTGGTAAATCAATTCCAGATCGTTTAACTGATTCAAGATTCCCTGCGCGCGCGTGATAAATTGCTTACCTTCGGGGGTAAGCTCCATGCCTTTTGCCGAGCGGTCGAATATGGTGATTCCGAGGTCGGACTCAAGGTCTTTTATAGCGCGGCTTATGTTCGGCTGTGCCATATTAAGCGTCTCGCTCGCTTTGTTTATCGACCCCAGCCTTGCCACTTCAACCGCATATTTTATGTGAATAATGTTCATAAAACGTCTCCCTCGAATCAAACTTTGCTTATTATAGCATATTTATCGAAAAAAATCACTATTTTTTTGAAAAAAACTTGATAAATACACAGACTGACAATATTTCAAAACGCGTATATTTGTATTCTGCGAACGGAACACTAATAAAAATAAAAACAGAGAGGTAAAAAATGTTCAAACACGAAAAAATGTTATTTCATCCCGTAGAGGTAGAATCCCCCAATCCTCAATATGCCGTACTGCTTCAGGAACAGCTCGGCGGTGCAAACGGCGAGCTCAAGGCGGCAATGCAGTATATGTCCCAAAGCTTTCGAATAAAGGATCCCGAGATCAAAGACCTGTTTCTCGATATAGCTGCCGAGGAACTCGGTCATATGGAAATGGTTGCACAGACGATCAATTTGTTAAACGGCCACGACGTCGATGCTATGTCTGTGCCTGCAGGCGAGATTCAAACCCACGTTGTGCTTGGCTTGAACCCCGGATTAATTAATGCGTCGGGTTATTCATGGACGGCGGACTACGTTACGGTTACAGGCGATCTTTGCGCCGATCTGCTGGCAAATATTGCTTCGGAACAGCGTGCAAAAACCACCTATGAGTATCTCTACCGCCAGATCAATGATAAAAAAGTGCGTGCCACCATCGACTTTCTTCTAAACCGCGAGGAAGCGCATAACGCACTCTTCCGCGAAGCGTTTAATAAGGTTCAGAATACGGGTTCAAATAGAGATTTCGGCACGACAAAGGCGGCAAAAATGTTTTTCAGTATGTCCGAACCCTCTCCTCAGGACAGCCAATTTCCCAATACCGAAGTAACACCTCCTTCTTTTTCGTGAATAACAATCAAAAACAGGATGTAATCGTCGTAGGTGCAGGACTTTCGGGGCTCTCTTGTGCATTCGAACTTGTTACAAAAGGGAAAGGCGTGACCGTTATCGAATCGCATCCATATGCAGGCGGCAGAACCTCGTCTTTTTACGATGGCGGCATGCATGTCGAATCCGGACTTCACCGATATATCGGCTATTATACGGCATTGCCGAAACTGCTAAAAAAATGCGGAACAGATATCGATAAAATCGTCACATGGGAAGATAAGGTCGATATTTTGGTGAAAGACCAAAACAAAAAAATCGTGCTCGGTCTTGCGCCGTTTCTTGCACCCATAAAAACTCTGCGCGGCATATTCGGAAATAACGATGCTCTTTCGGCAAAGGATAAATTATCATTGCTGCCGTTTTTTATCAGCGGATTTTCAAGCTATATTTTTTCGGATAAACTGGATTCGTATTCGGTTACCGAATATGCAAATAAGCACAAAGTCACCGCGACCGCACAAAAGCTCATACTCGAACCTCTAAGCAGTGGGATATTCTTTTTGCCGCCCGACGAATATTCTGCGTATCCGTTTTTCGGTCTTTTTGCGCCGGCGATCACAAGATTTTACAAAATGCGAATAGGCGCGTTTTTGGGCGGAATGTCAGAGGTCATGTGTCAGCCGATAGTTAAGAAAATACGCGCATCGGGCGGCAGATTTATTTTCTCTGAAACGGTAGAAACGGTAATAACAAAAGGCAATTCGGTCATCGGGGTTCAAACCGCGTCGGGCAAAAAAATGTATGCCGAATCGGTAGTAATAGCAACAACATTGCCCTCTGCAAAAAAGATACTGTCGGCACTCAAGGATAGGGAAGAGCTAAAACAACTTTTCTTTCTCCCCGAAATGTCGGCATGCACGATTCAGTTGGAATTAACTCGCCCTGCGCTGGAAAAGGATATAACCACCTTCGGTCCGCAGACCGATATCGTCAGCTT
>JAZTZF010000198.1:0-13309 GCA_045637325.1 Eubacteriales bacterium
TTTCGAAAACACCTGCTATTATTTTTCCTGTACCGATAATTTTTTTGAGAACCTTGATATATTGTTAAAATCGGTATCTTCGGTTAATATGACCGACGAATCGGTCGAAAAAGAGAAAAAAATTATCGCGCGCGAGATAACCATGTATGAGGATTCGCCGTCGTCCAACGCGGCACGCAATCTAAACCGCGCGCTCTATCACGCCCACCCGACAATACACCCTATTTCGGGCACGGTTGAGTCTGTTTCTTCTATTACAAAAGAGATACTGTTTAGGGCATATAACGATTTTTATGTTCCCGAGAATATGTCTCTCTGCGTGTGCGGCAATATTGATCCGCAAAAGGTGTTGGAATCGGCGGAAAGATATTTCGGAAAATCGGGTCCTTCCCGCCCGAAAACGCTCTTCCCCGACGAACCGCACGCCGTTTTTAAGCAAAACATTACCGAAAATGCGCTTGTGGCTAGCCCGATCTACTGCATCGGCATAAAATGCAGGCCCGAAAACAAAAACGATCTGCTGTCTCACCGACGCGCAACGGCTATACGCCTTGCAATTTCGTTGATGTTCGGCAGAGCGAGTGACTTTTATTGCGAAAACTACGCAAAAGGTATCCTTAACGAGCGTTTTTACGCAGGATACAATCAATCCAAAAGCTACGCATATATCATCCTATCCGGCAGCGGCAACGAATACGAAAACGTCACGTCGCTTGCAGTTGAGGAGATAAATAAACGCAAAAAAACGTTTTTCACCGAAGCGCAGATAACGCGCGAAAAAAAGGCGGCATATGCCGAAAGTCTTACGCTTTTTGACTCCTGCGAGGACGTAGCGGCTTCTATGGCAACCTGCGCGCATTTGGAATACGACGATTTTGACGGCATCGAAGCTCTGCTCGAGATTACGGCAGACGAGATAAAGGATGCGTTGGATTCGATAAACACCGATAACTGCGCAATATCAGTGGTGTTATAGTTTATTTCAACGGCATTTTTGTCAAATACAGCACAGAAAGGAATCGATTTATGAACAAAATCGCTTTCCCCGGTCTCGGGCTTGAATTTACCGTGAGCGAAACAGCGTTTTCGTTTTTCGGTTTGGAGGTTAAATGGTACGGTGTTATCATCACCACCGGTATTTTCCTTGCATTCCTATTGTTTTATTACCTTGCGGTAAAACGCGAAATGCTTGATCCCGATTCGATTTTTAATGTCACTCTGCTTGTTATGCCTATTGCAATAATAGGAGCAAGATTTGTTTACGTTGTGACCGAATGGGAAAACCGTTTCAAGGGCACAGGCTTTATAAACATTATAAACATCCGCAACGGCGGTATTGCAATCTATGGCGCAATAATTTTCGGTCTTGCAACGGTTCTGGTCTATAACAAAATTAAAAATACGAGTCCGCTTTCTATGCTCGATGCACTTGCACCTGCCGTTATGGTCGGACAGATTATCGGCAGATGGGGCAACTTTGTAAACGCCGAGGCATACGGCTGGTCAGAGGGCGTGGATAAGCTACCTTGGAGAATGGTGCTCGAAACATACGTTATCGACGGCAAGCGTAATCCCCCCGAGGTAACCTCGGTTCACCCCACTTTTCTGTATGAATCGCTATGGAACCTTTTGGGGCTTGCTCTAATTCTTGTGTTCCTCTACCGCAAAAAGAAGTTCAACGGCGAAATATTCTTTGCCTATATCGGCTGGTACGGTCTTGGCAGAGCGTATATCGAAACCCTGCGTGCAGACAGTCTTTATTTCCTTGGTTTGAAGTTTTCGGTTGTCGTGGGTATTGTTTGCGTTATCGCCGCAATAATCGGAGAGATCGTGCTTTACAAACGCCATAAGGAAGAACAGCTCGAAATGACCGAGTACAAATCTTCGTTCGAAACCCTAAAAGTCGCATTGAGCAAAGAAACCGATGCACTGAAAGAAGATGTTTCGGAGGAATGCGATACCGATGAGGCAGACGATTACGACGAATGCAATGATTCCGAATATCCCGATTGCGAGAACGAAGAGCTTGACGATGATGACGAAGATACCCTGCGCGAGCAGGATCTGATCGACGGAGACATTGATTCCGATACAGACGAAACACATAATCCTGAGGAGGCTGAATAAATATGAATATTATCGACGGAAAAGCAATATCGGCAAAATGCAAAGCCGAAACCGCAGAGGAAATAAAAAAACTCACAGCCGACGGCAGACGTGCACCCTGCCTTGCCGTTATTCTTGTAGGTGACGATCCTGCAAGCGCTGTATACGTGCGCAACAAAAAGAGGGCATGCGAGGAAGTCGGCATTACAAGCCTTGAGTATCTTCTCTCTGCCGATGAAACCGAGGAAAAACTGCTTGAGTTGATCGAATTTCTTAACAACGACGAAACGGTTGACGGTATTCTTGTTCAAATGCCTGTACCTAAACAGATAGACCCCGACAGAGTTATCGAAGCGATCAGTCCCGATAAGGACGTTGACGCCTTTCATGCCTACAACGTCGGCAAGCTGTTTACGGGATCGCCGCGTTTTATGCCCTGCACCCCTGCAGGCGTTATGCGCCTTATACACGAATCGGGCGTGAGCGTTTCGGGCAAGAACTGCGTGGTCGTCGGCAGAAGCAACATCGTCGGCAAACCCATGGGCGCACTTTTGCTTGCAGAGAACGGCACCGTAACGATATGCCATTCTCGCACGAAGGATCTTGCGTCTTTTACCAAAAATGCAGATATTCTTGTTGCCGCTGTCGGCAAACCCAAGATGATAACCGGCGACATGGTAAAAGAGGGTGCGGTTCTTATCGATGTGGGAATTAACCGTGTCGGTGACAAGCTGGTAGGCGATATCGATTTTGACGCATGCGCCGAAAAAGCATCCTATATCACCCCCGTTCCCGGCGGTGTAGGTCCTATGACTATCGCAATTTTGATGCAGAATACCCTTACTTCATACAAAATGAGGTTTGGTCTTTAATTGACATTTGATAATAAAAAATGCTTTCGGTTCTATTTCCGAAAGCATTTTTGTTTTTGATTTAATCGCGTTTCTTTTTATTTATAATTCTTGCCTTTATGCCCGACCACATAAGAATTATGATTTGTGCAGGCACACCGATTACGAAAATCAGCCATTTCGAGTAATCACCGATAGTAAGATAGATACTCGCCAGCAAGCTCCACACCAAAAGCGAGATAAAAACGAAATTCAGTTTTGTTTTGCCCCAAATCGAATTAAAAACGATGAGTATTATTGAGCATATCGGCACACAGTATACATAAGAAAGCCAGAGGCGGTTAAGATCGGTAACTAAACCGAGGATAACAAAAGCAAACGTAGCAATAAGGAAAACCAGCATACAGGACAGTCCTGTTATAAGCAATCGGTTTTTCTTCAACTGTCTGGGCAGGCTCTGCATAGTCGCTTTTAAGGGATGTACGTCCTCCAAGAGATAATCCACCGTAACACCAAAAAGGTCTGCGATCTGTTTAAGCACCGCAACGTCGGGAATAGACTCTCCTCGCTCCCATTTCGAAACGGCCTTGTCAGAGTAATTCAGTTTTTCGGCAAGCTCCGCCTGCGTAAGCGGAACCGCTTTTCTGAGTTCGGTTATATTATTTGCAATAATACGCTTATAATCTTCCATTTCGGTTCCACCCCTTTCCTTTTTCATAATACCACACCAATCCCCTCTTGTCAAGCCTTGAAAACCATTGAAATTCCTTGTTTTTCTACCGGCGGTAGAGCGGTAGAAAAATCGCTCTACCGAATATAACCCTAGCAGTCGGGTTGTTTTTGATAGGTGTAGGTGGACTTTTGTGTGTTTTCGGGGTAGTATAAATGCATCGGGCGAACATTCAATCTCTGCCAAATGCGAGCATTACGTTTCCCGCGACAATGCGAAAGGAATGAGCAAATTGAAAAAGATTAAAATATACGGCGACTCGATTCTAAAGGGTGTAATGTATAACGAAGAGCTGAAAAGATACAAGCTGTTCGGATACCGTTTCGACGACCTGAAGGACAACGGCATCGAAGTCGAGAACAACTGCAAAATGGGCGCGACGATCGACGAAGGATTTGAAATTATGAAATCGACCTTGGACGATTGCGACAGCGACACCGTGGTTTTGTTGGAATACGGCGGAAACGACTGCAATTATAACTGGTCGCAGGTGTCCGACAACCCGAGCGGCGAATTCACACCCAACACGCCCGCAGAAAAATTTACCGAAACCTACCTTAAACTCGTTGAATACGCACGCAGTAAAGGCGCCGAGGTTGCCATATGCACGCTTGTTCCCATCGACTCTCAGAAATTCATGAACTGGGTGGCGCGCGGATTGAACTATGAGAATATACTGCGTTGGCTGGGCGATGTAGAACGCATCTCGCGCTGGCAGGAGTATTACAGCAGTCTGTCCGAGAAGGTGGCAAAAATATCCGACTGCCATATATTGGACCTGCGCTCGATATTCAAAAATCGCAGTATGGGTAACCTGCTCGGCATCGACGGCATGCACCCCAACGCCGAAGGACATTCGCTTATCCGCGAATCGCTCCAAAAAATCATTCTTTCGGACAAGTCACTCGTTGCTGCGATTTAATTAAGTTTAATTAATATAAAAACAACTATGCTTCCCAATCGTTTTTTTGAGAAGCATAGTTTTTTGTTTTAATATGGTTCCCTTTTTAGCGAAAATCAAACGTTGAATCTGAACAGAACCACGTCGCCGTCGTTCATAACGTATTCCTTGCCTTCGCTTCTTACCAATCCGGCTTCCTTACACGCAGTCAGCGAGCCTTTTTCGACAAGAACAGAATAGGGAACAACCTCCGCGCGGATAAAGCCGCGTTCAAAGTCGGTGTGTATCTTACCTGCCGCACCGGGAGCTTTTGTGCCTTTCTTTATCGTCCATGCACGCACCTCGGGTTCGCCTGCGGTAAGGAAGGATATCAGACCGAGCAATGCATATGATGCCTTTATGAGCTTGGAAAGACCTGTTTCGCTTACGCCGAGATCCTCGAGATATGCCTGCTGTTCTTCCTCGTCAAGATCACCGAGTGCCGCCTCGGTTTCGGCGCAGACAGAGATTATCTCTGCGTTTTCGCCCTCGATAGCCTTTTTCAGTGCGTTAAAATACTCGTTTTCCTCGTCGGGACGTGCAAGATCCGACTCCGAAACGTTGGCGCAATATATAACGGGTTTGCCCGAAAGCAACGGCACCGAACGAAGCACCTCGGCTTCGCTCTCGCTCAGCTCGACGTTTCTGGCAGAAACACCGCGAGTGAGCTCGGCGCACACCTTTTTAAGAATCTCGGCATCAACAAGCGCGCTTTTGTCGCCCTTGCCCTGCTTTGTCAGTCTGTCTATCTGTCTTTCGAGCATTTCTATATCCGAAAGGATAAGCTCGGTATTAATAGTTTCGACGTCACGGGCAGGATCTACAGAATCCTCGACGTGTATTATCTTGCTTCCGCCGAAACAGCGGACAACGTGCACTATAGCATCAACCTCACGGATATGCGACAGGAATTTGTTGCCCAGACCTTCGCCGTTTGCGGCGCCCTTTACAAGACCTGCTATATCAACGAATTCTACGGTTGCATGAGTTAATTTTTTGGGATTATACATAAGCGCAAGCTTGTCCAAACGCTCGTCAGGCACGGGAACAACGCCGACATTCGGGTCGATGGTACAGAAAGCATAGTTTGCGCTCTCGGCACCCGCTTTTGTCAATGCGTTGAACAACGTGCTTTTTCCGACGTTAGGCAAACCCACGATTCCAAGTTTCATATTTTATCTCCTTAGCGTATTTTTATAACAAAAACCAAATCTTTTTTCACTGTCATATCAGTATAATACATTTCCGAAAAAATTGCAATATGTAATTTTTATACACATTTTATGACATAAAAAGTTAAACAGAAATTAATAATATGCGCCGACAAACCCCTTGACAATATGGAATAAAGGTGGTATTATGTACATGCAAGATAATTTATGTTAAAATAGATTTGTAAAAAAGGAATTACTGCAATGGCTACCAAAATACTGGTTATCGACGACGACACAAACATTTGCGATCTGTTGCAGATGTATCTCGAAAAAGAGGGTTACGAGGTTCGCACCGCCAACGACGGTCAAGAGGGCATCACCGCTTTTAGAATGTACGAGCCCGACATGGTTCTGCTGGACATCATGTTGCCCAAAAAGGACGGTTGGCAGATCTGCCGCGAAATACGCGAGCACTCCTCCAAACCCATTATTATGATCACCGCCAAGGGCGAGACCATAGACAAGGTTCTGGGTCTTGAGCTGGGCGCCGACGATTTTATTGTAAAGCCCCTCGACATGAAAGAGGTTTTTGCACGCATAAAGGCGGTGCTTCGCCGTTATGCAAAGCACGATACCGCCGACGGAGAGCTTATAAAGTTCGACAACCTCGAAATTTCGTTGCAGAAATATGAGCTAAAAGTCTGCGGCAAGGCAGTTGATTTGCCTCCCAAGGAATTGGAGCTTATTTACTTCTTAGCTTCCAACTACAACCGCGTTTTCACGCGCGACCAACTGCTTGACAAGGTATGGGGTTTTGATTATCTGGGCGACAGCCGTACTGTTGACGTTCACATCAAGCGTCTGCGCGAAAAGCTCGAAAACGCATCCGAAACCTGGACTCTCAAAACCATCTGGGGCGTCGGCTATAAGTTTGAAGTAACTACCGAAAATTAATTCTTCATATAATTTGTTTCCTTTCTTTTCACAAAAGCGGCTGTTGCAGTTTATTCTGCAACAGCCCCTTTTTGCCCTTGGCCAACCAAGTCCGACTTGACACAAGGCGAAAATTATTTTATAATAATTCAGTAAACTAACCATTGCTTGAGGTGTGAATATGCGTTTTACAAAAATGCAGGGATTAGGTAACGATTATTTATACGTTTACGGCGACGTTCCCGAAAACGCTCCCGAATTATCGATAAAATGGTCCGACCGTCATTTTGGTGTAGGGTCAGACGGTATAATTTGGGTTTCGGAATCGCAGATTGCCGATTTTAAAATGTCGATCTTCAACGCCGACGGCAGTGAAGCAAAAATGTGCGGCAACGGCATCCGTTGCGTCGGAAAATTCGTTTATGACAAAGGTTATACCGACAAAACAAGTCTAAAGATCGAAACTCGCTCGGGCATACGCACGCTTGAACTTAAAATATGCGACGGCAAGGCAATAGGTGCAACCGTTGATATGGGCAAGGCGATCGCCGACTCAGAAACAGTGCTTTGCATCGACGGAAGCGCCGTTACACTCACCCCGGTTTCGGTAGGCAATCCGCACGCGGTGATTTTTGTTGAGGATATAAATCTTGCACCGCTTGCAGAGTTAGGGTCGAAGATCGAAAAGAACCCATACTTCCCCGACGGCGTGAACGTGGAATTTGTCAGCCTGATAAGCAAAAACGAGCTTCGCATGCGTGTTTGGGAGCGCGGAAGCGGAATAACAATGGCATGCGGAACCGGCGCATGCGCAAGCGCGGCGGCGGCTGTGAAAAAGGGTTTTTGCGACTATAATACACCGATAACCGTACGCCTCGACGGCGGCCCGCTTTCTATAACCGTTTCCCCCGACGGCACCGTTTTTATGGAAGGTCCTGCCGTATCGGTTTGCGACGGAGAAACCAAATAAATACCAATTCACAAAAAACACCCTCCTGTAGATATACCGCAGGAGGGTGTTGTTATGCCTATAAAATTATTTGCAATTACTTTTTCTCGGTCGCATACGCAACGTCATCGTCGGAATAGGGAACGACAGCCGAAAACGCATTGCCGTTATAAAAAACAGTGTCGTTTTCGCACCATACCGAAACGATATCCTCACGCAATAGATCGGAAAGTCCAATCTCGTCCCCCTTGCAGAACGCACCGTATGCTTTTACGGCAAGCTCGCCGCACCCAATGTTTTTCGAGGAAACGGTAAGTTCGCCCATGCCGCTTGTATACAAACCGTTTTCGGGCAACACATACGGCGTTACCGTCTTACCGTCCGTATAGGTATAATAGCAAAACCTATCCTTTTCGCTCATAGGATATGCGCGGAAAGAAACGAATGATGCACTGCCTTTATACGAAACCGAGGCGGCAGGATAAATGACGTCGCTACGCAGGTTGAAGAAATTCAACCTATATTCATCGTCCGAATCGTCAAGGTTCCTCGAAAATCCGTCGAATGAATTTATATTTCCGTTTTTATACCCGTTATCTATCATCTCGTCGGCAACGGCATCGATCACAAAAGCGTTTTTTAGCCAATAAAGGTCCAAAAAACACGTAATCTCGTGCTCGGACGCAAACGAAAGATACTCCTCCGAAACGAAAAGACGCACACGGTTATCGCCCAAAAGATCGATATTTATCATCTCGGGATCGGTTGCAAAATCGCGCACCTTTTTGAAGAACTCCGCCGTTTCGCCGTCTTCCAAAGGGTCCTTCAAAGCCGCATATTCGTCGCCGCCGCTGTTGCAAAGGCTTGTCAGCTCGGCGTATATGGGCGCGAAATAGATCAAACGGTTATCCTCTTTCGCCAAAACGTCCAACGCATCATAAAGGAGGGGATCAACCTCTATCTGACTGTTGACGTTTGAAGAAAGAGAGCAAAGATTATTTACACCGTCGAACATTTCTCTTGCGTGAAACACCTTATACGCGCGATAACCGATATCCGCATAAAGCGCAGATATCTCCTTGTACTCTGCGGTTGCGTTCATGCCGCTTTTGCCGAGGCAGTAATTAAGAACGATTCCGTCTTCGGCTTCGGGGTGGCGAGGCGACATTTCGATAGTGCGCCAGCCATTATCCTTGTTGACCAAATAGCTGACACCCAGTCCGATACCTGCCAATCCTACGGCTATCAATCCGATAACTATTAAGAGCCTAAGCTTGGGACGCTTGATATCAACGTGAATTTCCTGAACAGTTTCGCGTTTTTTGCGTCTTTCCTTTAGTTTATCGAGAAACTGCATAGATTAAAGCACCGCGATCAAAAGTAACAAGCCGAACAGAGCAACTATACTGCCCAAGGTGGCAAGTCCGGCAAGCGCGCCCTTCTTACATGCCTTGAAATTGCGAATATAGTTTTTCTTTTTAAATAACCAGCCTGCCACAAGCCCGACAGGTGGCAACAAGAACGAGGCGATAGAATACCACTTGCTTCCGGTATCGTGCACGGGAGCATCAAGTATAGTCTCGTGGCTCGTAGGCTCGGCAGTCGGCTCGTCGATCGGCTGAGTTTCCTCAGAAACATCATCCAAGATGGTAATAGCCTTGATAGGCTCGCCCTTTTCACGGATGTTCTTATATTCCTCGATCTCTTTTGTGTTGCCGTAGACGTAATGGCCATGTCCGATGCACACAAGCTGAGGTTCGTCCTCGCTGTAATCATGAATCGACGGATCGTAGCTGAAAAGAGCTTTCTTCTTTTCGAGCTTCGGATCGGGAATAGGAATAGCAGAAATAAGCGACCTTGTATAGGGATGAAGCGGATAATTGAACAGTTCCTCCGCCTCGGCAACCTCTACGATATTGCCCTTGTAAATAACGCCTATACGGTCGGAAATGAATCTGACTATAGAAAGGTCATGCGCAATAAAAAGGTAGGTTACGTTTCTTTCCTTTTGGAATTTTTTCAAAAGGTTAAGTACCTGAGCGCGTATAGAAACGTCCAAAGCAGAGATAGGCTCGTCGGCAACGACAAGCTCGGGCTCCATAACCATTGCTCTCGCAATACCTATTCTCTGGCGCTGACCGCCCGAAAACTCGTGCGGATATCTCGTTAGGTGCTCGGGAAGAAGACCAACCTCTTCTATGATCTGCTCGACCTTTTTCACACGGTCTTTTTCGTTCTCGAATAGTTTGAAGTTATAAAGACCTTCCGAAACGATATAGTCAACCGTTGCGCGCTCATTAAGCGAAGCGGCAGGGTCCTGAAATACCATTTGAATATTTCTTATAACCTCTCGGTTGAGAGAGCGCGGGAGTTTACCCGAAATTTTAACGCCTTTATAGAATATATCGCCCTTTGCACAGGGATTTACGCGGATGACTGCACGTCCGATCGTAGTCTTGCCCGATCCCGACTCGCCAACGAGCGAAAACGTTTCGCCCTTGTAGATGTCGAAGGATGCGTTCTTGACTGCACGAACCGCATTATCGCCTTTACCGAACGTGATATCCACATCCTTAATCGAAAGCAATATTTCCCTGCCGTTTTCATCCAGAGGACCGTGTTCGGGCAAACGAGTGATTTTTTTCTCTTTATTTGACAAAACACTACCCTCCTTAAATATTAAACGAATTGACAAGCTTTTCGTGAATGTCGTGTATTATCTCGGGTTTTTCGATCTTCGGTGCACGCGGATCCAACAGCCACGTTTTTGCATAGTGGGTGTCTGTTACCCTGAACATAGGCGGTTCCTTGACCGTGTCGATCTTTAGGCAATAGGGGTTTCTCGGTGCAAACGAATCGCCTACTATCTCGTTATACAGAGAAGGCGGCGTACCGGAGATGGAATAAAGTTTGGTGTTTCTCTCTGCCAGCTGGGGCAGCGAAGAAAGCAACGACCACGTATAGGGGTGTCTGGGATCATAGAATACCTCATCGACATTGCCCAATTCTATCATCTGTCCGGCATAAAGCACTGCTACACGGTCGGCAATATTGGCAACTACGCCAAGGTCGTGAGTAATAAACACGATAGTGTAGTTGAATTCCTTTTGAAGATCCTTTATCAGCTTGAGTATCTGTGCCTGTATGGTAACGTCCAACGCCGTGGTAGGCTCGTCACAAATAAGTATCTTAGGCTGACAGGACAGCGCAATAGCAATAACTATTCTCTGACGCATACCGCCCGAATACTGGAAAGGATAATCGTCGAATCTCTGTTCGGCATTGGGAATACCGACCTTTTTCATCAACTCGAGCGCACGCGCTCTTGCCTCCGATTCGGTACAGTTCTGATGCTTGAGAATAACCGACGTTATCTGTTTGCCTATCGTAATAATAGGGTTAAGAGAAGTCATCGGGTCCTGGAATACGGTTGCGATCTTTCCGCCTCGAATAAGGTTCCAGTCCTTGGAATACTTAACCTGCGCAAGGTTAAGTATACAAGTGCCCCTAAGCTCGCGCTCGTCCTCGTCTTGGTATTTTACACGGAAAACAACCTTATCGAAAATAGCGTTACGAACCTCGTCGCTGTTAAAATCAACACCGCACATCATCGCGGATTTGAATTCTTTCAAAAGCGCCTTGATATATTGCTGACGCTTTACAAAGCCGTATCTTCCGACCGAAAGATATATTTCTTTTGCAATTTCGGCATTTCGCTCGGCAACAGCCTTAGAAACAGTTGCAGCGTTCAAGCCCGATTTATATTTCGACTTTAATGCGGCAAGTTTCGTCTTATATTCGCCGATATACGAAGAATCCTTCTTCGCCGCATCCATGCGTTGCTTCAAAAGCGCCTTCTTTTCTGCCTCCAAAGCCTCGATCTCGCGCGAAAGACCTTCGATCTTTTCGTTTAACTCCTTTATCCTTGCCTTTTCCTTGGAAGGATCGACAGTCTGCTTTTCGTTAAAAAGCTGCGTCTTTTTATAAAGAAGCTCTTTCAATTTGGCAGAAAACTTCTGCTCTTCTTCATCGGTAAGTTTAAGTCTGGCTTGACGCTCTTGCTTGAGCTGTTCCATGCTGTTATATACCGAAGAAACGCTTTCGTATTTGGAATACTTGTTTAGTTTCTTAACTATCGAAACGATCTGTCTCTTAGCAAAAGGCGTAAGAGCAACAACGGTTTTTGCAAGCTCTTCGTCATCAAAGATGATCGAGCCTTGACTGATATATCCGTTTGCATCAAGCATTCCTGCAAAGGTTTTTGTAAATACCGATTTGCCCGAGCCGGACTCGCCGACTATGGCTATCGATTCATTCTCATAAAGGTCGAGCGATATTCCGCGTATTGCGGTGAGGATCCTACCGCGTACGCGGAACTTAACGTGGAGATCCTTTATCGACAGTAAAACCTTGTTCTTCTGTTCCATAACCGCCCCTCCTTTACATATGCGTTCTGGGGTCAGAAGCATCGCCCAGATTCTGTCCGACAACGTAAAGTACAACGGTGATTATAGAAGCGACCGCAACGGGAGACCAGAATTCCATCTGCCAGCCCGGAGTGATCATAGCATTTTGCGCCGCCTCGATAAGCTTACCCAACGACATGTCCTTAAGACCCATTCCGATATAGGAAAGGAACACCTCATAGGAGATGTACGAAGGAATCTCGGTAGCCGCCAAAGTAACTATGACCGATGTCATAAACGGCAAAATGTTCTTTGTCGCAATGCGCCACGTGGGGGTACCCAAGCATTTTGATGCAAGGTTATATTCCCTGTCTCTGATGATAATTACCTGAGTACGGATAAAATAAGCAATGGCTATCCATCCGGTAACCGTCAGCGCAAATACCATCGACCAGAAACTTGCCGACATTATAAGAACTATGACAGAGATAAGCAATATATAAGGAACGTTTGCTATTATATTGTAAACCTCGATCATAACTATATCGAACTTCTTCGAAAAGCCCCAAACGGCACCGATAATAACGCCTATCGTCATATTGATAACCGCGCAAACAAGCGCCAGCGTTACCGAAATACTCGAGCCGTACCAAATGGCATCGAACGTCGATTGACCCTTGTCGCCCGAACCGAGTATCCATTTCAGACTGCTTCCGAACTTTTCCATAGCCGCAGAAGTGCCGAGGTGCTTTGCCGAGCCGTCAAGAACGTTGGCATAGGGGTCAACGTCGGCATCGTAACCGATAATGGCGGGATATGCATAGGTAAAGACAAGAATGACCGCGAGAACTGCCAATACAAAAATGTTGATCTTTTTGCGGAAGAACACGCGAAACACCGATTGCCAATAGGAATATCTCGGCGCGGTTATCTTCTCGGAATCCATCGCGTTATTATCAACCAACGAAAACAGTTCTTCGTCAGACATACCAAACTCTTTGAGGTCGATATTGTTATCAGCCATTAGTCTTTACCTCCTCTCTGTTGTAAAACTGATTCTAGGATCTACCATAGACATAAGCAGGTCGCCCAAAATAATAGAAACCACGGACAACAGACCGTAGAACAGCGTAACACCCACTATAACGCCGTTGTCGTATGCGTTTATAGCGTTGGTGAGCAGGTTACCTGCACCGGGAACAACATATACGCGTTCTGTAATAATAGCGCCTACCAATGC
>JAZTZF010000199.1:0-13420 GCA_045637325.1 Eubacteriales bacterium
TGGCCTCCGACTTTGCCTCTCGCCGCATACCCACAGAGCGTTCACCAAGTTTGCCATAGAGGTTGCTGAAAAAGAGGGCATTCCTTATCAGCTGTCGGCGGCACCCGGTGCAACCGGAACAAACTCAAACGCCGTACAGACTACCCGTAACGGCGTACCCACCTTGCTTGTTTCGATTCCGCTCAAAAACATGCACACCATGAGCGAGATCGTCGATATGAACGATGCACTTGATACCGCGCGCTTCGTTGCCGCTGTTATCAAGGCGCTGTAAAGGAGGTTTTACAATGGAAAAGTATCTAAAGAAATATTGTGACCTTCTCGGACCGTCCGGCATGGAGGACGATGTCCGTAACGCGATAATCGAGGATATAAAAGATTCGGGTTGTAATTACGAAACCGATCCCATGGGCAACCTTATAGTCTTCAAAAAGGGCAAAAAGCGCCGTGATAAAAAGGTTCTTTTTTCGGCTCATATGGATGAAGTAGGGTTTATGATAAGATATATCGACGAGAACGGATATATACTGTTCGATTCGATAGGCGGTGTTGACAGGCGTGTAGTAAGCGGCAGGCGGATAGTCTTCTGCGAGAGCAACGTGCACGGCGTTGTCGCATCAAAGGCTGTCCATATGCAGACTCCCGAGGAACGCGGAAAATGCGAACCCATAAGCGGTATGCATATAGATATCGGTGCAAAGAACAGAGAAATCGCCAACGAGCACGTAATGATCGGTGATTGTGCGACGTTTGAACCCAACTACGAGGAATTCGGTGACGGGCTTATAAGATCAAAGGCTATCGACGACCGTTTCGGTTGTGCAGTTCTTGTCGAAATGATAAACAGCGAGCTCGAATACGATACCTACTTTGCATTCAACACCTGCGAGGAAGTAGGCTGTAACGGTGCAAAAGAGGTTGCACATCGTTTAAAACCGGATGTAGTCATAGTTATCGAGGCAACCGCTGCGGGCGATATTCTTGGTGTTCCCAAGGCAAAACGCGCTTGCTCGCTGGGCGAGGGTGCCGTTATTTCGATAATCGACGGAGGAACGATCTACGATAATTCTCTTGTCGGCCTTGCCACAAAAACCGCAGACGAAAAGGGTATTAAATGGCAGTATAAAAACGCCGTCACGGGCAGTAACGAGGCAAGCGTTTACCAGCGTGCCGTATCGGGCGCGAGCGTTCTTGCAATAAGCGCACCCGTAAGATATATCCATTCAGAGTCAAACGTAATCGCAAAGAGCGATATGCAATCGGTAGCCGACGTTGCCTCGGCATTGAATGAAAGGAGCTTTAACTAATGCTTAACTTAGTCAAGAAATATCAAAACGCCTTTTCGGTCTCGGGTTATGAAACCGAGCTTGCCGAGATAATATCCAAAGACCTTGCTTCGGTATGTGATAACATAACAATCGACCCCATGGGCAATGTTATCGCGTATAAAAAGGGTAAGGATTCCTCAAAAAAGCTTATGATCGCCGCTCATATGGATGAAATCGGTTTTATGGCGATAAATATCGAGGAAAACGGCTTGATTCGCGTTGCGCCTATCGGCGGCATCAACAGCGTAGCTTCTTCCTATCATAACGTCAAGTTCCAAAACGGCGTTTCGGGTATACTTATTATCGAGGACGGCACAAAGTATGCCGACGTTGCTGCAAATAAACTGTATGTGGATATCGGTGCCGATTCTGCCGCGAAAGCAAAACGCAGAGTCAAGGTCGGCGACATTTGTGCGGTTGCGCCTATGTTCAAAAAACTTTCCGCAAAACGCTATGCGTCAAAAGCGTTTGACGACCGTGTCTGCTGTGCGATTTCTGCCTATGCGGCACTCAATTGCAAAACTCCTGCATACGACACCTGGTTTGTATTTACTGTGCAGGAAGAGGTCGGCTGCCGCGGTGCAAAACCCTCGTCGTTCACCGTAATGCCCGATTATGCAATGGCGCTTGACGTTACTCCCGCACCCGCTTGCGGCAACCCCAATCACCTTACCACAAAACTCGGCAAAGGTGCGGCGATCAAGATCAAGGACAGCTCGGTTATCTGTTCAAACAAGATGGTCGAAAAACTAACCGAACTTGCCGAGGCTAATAATATCAAGTATCAATACGAAATTCTTATTTCTGGCGGTACCGATACGTCTGTTATGCAGATCGCTGGAGCAGGCAACCACGCAGGTTGCATTTCGCTTCCCACACGCTACGTTCACACTCCCGTCGAAACTATCGATACCGACGACCTCAAGGCTTGCGCCGATTTGCTGATCGCATTTATCGAAAACGGAGCCGAGTAAAATATGTTCAGTGAAAAAATAATTTCACTCGCCGCGGAATGTGAACGCGATCTCGCGCCTATTTTTGCGAAAATCGATAAAATTGCTTTTGAAAATACTCAAAAGGTAATGTCGGTATTTCGTGAAAACCGTTTGTCTGACCGCCATTTTAATTCCACCTGCGGATACGGCTATAATGACGACGGCAGAGATCTCTGCGATAAAATGTTTGCCGAGATTTTCGGTGCCGAGGCAGGCTTTGCCCGCTCTCAAATAATTTCGGGCACTCACGCGCTTGCCATTGCGCTTTACGGCGTACTTCGCGCAGGCGACACTCTGCTTTCGGTAAGCGGAAAACCCTATGACACGCTTGATGACGTTATAGGCATCGGTGAAAGCGGAAATAGGGGAGAAGGCTCTCTTGCCGAATACGGCATCAAATACCGCGAGATAGCTCTTGTTGACCGCAAAACGCTTGATCTGTCGGAGATACGCAAGGCGTTAAACGAGGATAAGTCGATCAAGGTCGTATTTGTACAACGCTCAAAAGGCTACGGCGACCGCAGAACGTTGACGGTTGGCGAGATTAATGAGCTGTTCGATCTCGTGCGTGAATTCAGCGGAGTATACCTTGTGGTAGACAACTGCTACGGTGAGTTTACCGAGCCCGAGGAGCCGAAAGGCGACCTCTTGGTCGGCTCGCTTATAAAAAACGCAGGCGGCGGAATTGCCGAAATCGGCGGATATATCGTAGGTACAAAACGAGCTGTCGAGCTTGCATCCTACCGACTTACAGTTCCCGGTATAGGTCTTGAGGCGGGCGCATCCATGGGCGCTACCAAACCTATGATCAAAGGTCTTTTCTTCGCTCCTCACGTTACCGCGCAGGCTGTAAAGACGGCACACTTTGCCGCCGCAATGTTCGAACGACAGGGTTTCGAGTGTTACCCGAGCGCATTCGAGAGCAGAAGCGATATTATCCAGACAATAAAGCTTTATAATGCCGAAAACGTACTTAAATTCTGCCGCGGTATACAAAAAGGCTCTCCTGTAGATAGCTTTGTCGTGCCCGAGGGCTGGGAGATGCCGGGGTATAACGATTCTGTCGTTATGGCGGCAGGGGCATTCACCCAAGGCAGTTCAATAGAACTTTCTGCAGACGCACCGTTAAGAGAACCTTATCTTGTTTACCTGCAAGGCGGTTTGACTTACGAGAGTGGGAAAATCGGTATATTGACCGCACTTGATGAAATGCTTAAATAAATACAAAAGCCGTTGCATCGCAACGGCTTTTCAATTATGCTTATTCAAAAATCTTCAACGGTTCCTATAAATAACGGCAGGTTCGTAGTGTTATCAATGATCATATAAACAAAAGGTCGGTCGAGATATACAAGATGCTCGGGACCGTCGTCGGGTTTTTCCGACACCATAGTTGCGGCAGCCGCTAACGTACCGTCTTCGTGTACCGAGATGGTGGATTTTTGAGAAATTTTGTGCACGTACAAATTTCCGTTCTCGCTTATTGCCATTTTATTCAGGTTGGCACTTTGACCATCAAAAACATCAGTAACGCCCATTTTTATCAACGCGCCTTTTAGGTCTATGTCGGAGTTGGTTTCGAATTTAGGTATCCAAAAACTGGCGCTCTCGTTTTTCCGGTTGTTCAAAAGCGCATCGTAGGTTTCGAAATTCAAGCTGTTAACCAAACCGTCAACACCGATATCTTCGTTAGGTAACAGTGCAACTAAACTGTATCTGTTTTCATAAGAATAGATAAATCCTTTGCAATTATCGTTTTCGAGATAACTGTATGTTTCTCCGTACATTAACGTAACGTTTTTTTGCTCGCCGTTTTTCTTTGTGAATATCCGTTCTCTGCCGGTCAGTCCCTCACACCAATTTGCCTCAAAATACAGCGTATTTGCTAACACTAGTTCTGTATCTTCTTCGAATTTTTCGATAAATTTGTCAATCAGACCGTTGGTTTTCTCCGAGATCCAACCGTTTACGCTGTCTATTGCATCCTGAGTTCCAAAAATCGTTTTATAGGCATCTATTCCGTAATAGTCGTAGTTTTTTTGCAAAAAGTTTTTGTCTACAGTAACAGATTCGTCATACCAAACCGCGCTGTCAAGACTTGTGTTATAACCCTCGCCTTTGCCGAATATGACGCGGTATTCGCACATATATTCATTCAGTCTGTCAAGATCGGTTCCGCAAAGCGCATTTACAAGCTGATCCTTTGTGTTGCCGTCGGCACCGTTGGTCAGCATAGCCATTGCATAAAGTGCCGAGGTAGGGGAAAGCAGATTGTTTTTGTCGGCTTCATAAGAATTCCTAAAAAGATCAAAACTGAAATTACCGATGCCGTTTCGTGTATCAATGTCGCCGAACGGAGAAGTTTCAAAAGTAGGTGTCTTTGCCGAAAGATACTGCAAAAGATCTACCGTTTGAGTTATATCGGGGAAATCATCGGGAATAATCGGGTAGGCAGGTAACTCGTTTGGCTTCTCTTGCGGAATATCGCTTGTTATATCTTCCGAAACATCTTCCGAAACGTCTTCCGTAACATCACCGGACGCGTCTCCCGAAACCTCGTCGGAATCGTTTGATTGATTCTGTTCGGACGAATAATCTTCGGCGCTTATGTCGGTTGTATTGTTTTTGTCAGTGTGCAAACTGTCTTTGCCGCTGTCTTCGGTTATGATATCGGAATTGCCGTCTTGACTTGTGTTTGCATCGCTGCTGTCATTGAACCTAATTCCGTTTCCGAAAAATACTCCGACTGTTAAGATACATACCAAGAAACAAGAAACCGTCGTAATGATATTTCTTCTGTTTGCCGCTCTTTTTATGTTCAATGATTTGTATTTATCGTCAACTAATTTCCTAAAATCTTCGTTATTTCTCATCGCTGTCAACCTCCAAGCTTTTACGTAATATCTTTTTCGCTCGGTAAACTATGTTTTCGATTTGTTTTTTGCTGATTTTCATTACTTCTGCGGCTTCTTCGTATTTCAAACCTTCAAAATAGATCAGATGCATCGCCGTTTGATAATCTTTCGGAAGTTCTGTGATCGCCTTATATAACTCTTTGTGTTGCTCATCGCGGATCACGATATCTTCCAAACTGTTGGTATCATCACTCGGTTCGGAATAAAGCGATTCCAACGGAAGATGAGTCCGTTTTGATTCTTTACGCAACCAATCCAGAGCGCGAGACCTGCCCAACATATAAAGATATGTCTTTAACGATACTTTGAAATTGTATTTTTTAGGTTTGAAAATAAGGTGCGCAAAAACATCTGCGGCAATATCCTCCGCAACGTCGATATTTTGAACGTAGCGGTTGATAAAAAACATCAACCCGTGACGGTATTCGTTCATGATTTCTTCAAATGCTTCTTCGTCACCCTCGAGAAAACGCGCGTAGATTAAAGCACCACGGTCGTTATTCATATTATTTTCCTCGCATGCAAGTTTCATAATATTATACGGTTGGAAATCAAAAAACACTTCCAAAAATCGAAAAAATTGGTAAAAATTCTCGTTGACATTGTTTTTCTCTTGTTATATAATTCGTTCGTTAAGCGTAATTCAAAAAGAAAGTTGTATTTATGTTGTATCGGTTTATTTCATTTATAAGAGGATTCGTCAAACGGAATACAGTAATGGTAATTGCATTTTTAGCGGCTGTCATTACCTCTTTTGTCGTTCCGATTGATAAAACATATATAGAATATTTCGATTTCAAAACGCTCACTTGCCTGTTTTGCGTGCTTGCGGTCGTATGCGCTTTGAAAAATATCAGCTTCTTTTACATCCTTGCCGAAAAAATAGTACGCCTGTTCAAAAATACCCGTTTAAGCATTATTGCGCTTGTGTACATAACCTTTATCGGATCCATGTTAATAGCGAATGACATGGCGTTGCTTACTTTTCTTCCGCTCGGTTATTTTGTGCTTAGCACCACGGGCAAAGAAAAGTATATGGCGTTTACATTTATAATGCAGAATATCGCCGCAAATTTAGGCGGTATGTTAACCCCTTTCGGCAATCCTCAAAACCTTTATCTCTATACCAAATTCGAAATTCCCAATATGGAATTCATGGGGATAATGTTACTTCCTTTTCTGCTTTCTATTACGCTTATAACCGTCTGTTGCATTATTTTCGTAAAACCCGAACCGCTGACCGTACAAAGCGAAGAAGCGTATCTTCCTTTCGGCAAAACCGTTGTGTATCTGCTTTTGTTCGGCTTGTCTATTGCGATCGTGTTCAGAGGAATACCTTATTGTATAGGGCTTATAGTTATACCTGCGGCTTTGTTATTTCTCGACAGAAAAGCCCTTCGCGACGTTGACTATCCCTTGCTGTTTACGTTTGTATTTTTCTTCGTCTTCTCGGGGAATATGGCGCGGATAGATTTCGTGCGTGACGTTTTTTCTGTTCTGATGGAAAAAAGCACCCTGCTTTTCAGTATCTTCTCTTCCCAGGTTATCAGCAACGTGCCGTCGGCAATATTGCTTTCGCAGTTCACCGAGAATTACCGCGATCTGCTCGTGGGCGTAAATATCGGCGGTGTAGGCACGCTTATCGCATCTCTTGCTAGTCTGATTACCTTCCGCGAATATAATGCACACAACCCCGGACAAACGATGAAATATATCAAGCAGTTTTCTTTGTTTAATTTTGGGTTTTTAATTATTTTAACAGCTTTTATGTTCATTATTGGCGGTATTTAAGGGTTCTAAATATATCCACGTATATCCGTTTTTTTGTTACAAATAATAGGAGTGTAAATAAAAACGGAGGTATAACATGGATTTTCCCGAAATTCCCGTCGGTTTCGGAATGGCGCTCGCACAGCGTCCCGAAGCTATGCAAAAATTCACTTCGCTTAGCGAAACAAAACAGCAGGAGATCATTAACGGTACACACTCTATACGTTCAAAACAGGAAATGCGCAAATACGTCAACGATATGATGTCATTATATTGATAAATAAAAATCAAACAGAATTGTCGCAAACTATTATGGCTTGCAACGGTTCTGTTTTTGTTATTTTGGGCAATCGCTTGCGTTAAAGAAAAGTTTGTGATATAATGTGAGATGGATTATTGTAATAACATAATAAACGGAGGCAGCTATGGACTATCGTGCGGATAAATATGGCAACCAACTGTCAATTCTTGGCTTTGGTTGTATGCGTTTTCCGAGAAAACTCGGCGTTATCGATATGTCGGAAACCGAGCGGGAGATAATGACTGCGTATGAAAACGGCGTTAATTATTTCGACACTGCATACATATATCCGGGCAGCGAGTCCGCAATAGGAGAAATATTCGAGAAAAACGCTATACGCGACAAGGTATATATAGCTACGAAACTGCCACATTATCTTATCAAAAGCAGGGAAGATCTCGATATTAAGTTCAACGAGGAACTCAAGCGTCTTCGTACCGATTATGTGGATTATTATTTAATGCATATGCTTACCGATGTTGACACTTGGAACCGCTTGGTAGAAATAGGCATTATCGAATGGCTCGCCGAGAAAAAGTCTTCCGGCGCCATAAGACAGATCGGTTTTTCCTATCACGGCAATTCCGAAATGTTTTGTGCACTTGTCGATGTCTACGATTGGGATTTTTGCCAAATCCAGTATAACTATATGGACGAGCATGCGCAAGCAGGCAGAAAAGGGCTCAAATACGCAAACGAAAAGGGCTTGGCGGTTATTATAATGGAGCCGTTGCGCGGCGGAAAATTGGTTACCCGTCTTCCCGAGGAAGCAAAACGCATCTTTGCCGATTATAAAGTCAAGCATACCCCTGCACAGTGGGCATTTCGCTGGCTTTGGAACCAACCCGAGGTTACGGTTGTACTTTCGGGTATGAACTCCGACGAAATGGTACGCGATAACATAAATACCGCGTCGTCTGTGCAGATAGGCGAGATAAACGAAGAAGACGAAAAAATGCTGAAGTCGGTAGTCGGTGCGATCAATGCAAAGATGAAGGTTGGCTGTACAGGCTGCGGTTATTGCACGCCCTGCCCAAAGAATGTCGATATCCCCGGCACTTTTGCGGCGTATAACCGCCGTTATGCCGAGGGGAAATTCTGGGCGTATGTTGATTATTTTATGTGTACGGCGTTGCGCCCTAACTCAACCGCCGCATCCAATTGCATAGAGTGCGGTAAATGCAAAAAACACTGCCCTCAGCATATAGACATACCCGCAGAATTAAAAAATGCCCAAAAAGAACTCGAGGGCACTATATACCGTTTCGGGGCTAAGATAGCAAAACGGTTTAAGTTTTAGAGGAGTATATAAATGCAAAACAAGATAACCGAAGTAATGACAGGTTCGCGCATTCTTATAGAAACACTTATAGAGCAGGGCGTGACCGATGTGTTCGGCTACCCGGGCGGACAGGTGTTGAATATATACGATGAATTATATAAAGCAAGCGGCCGTATAAAACATTATCTCACCGCCCACGAGCAGGGGGCGGCACATGCCGCGGACGGATATTCCCGCGTTACGGGTAAGGTGGGCGTGGTTATTGCCACCTCCGGTCCCGGTGCGACAAACCTTGTAACAGGCATAGCAAACGCAATGATGGATTCTATTCCTATGGTTGCTATTACGGGCAACGTTTCTACTTCGCTTATCGGTAAAGACAGCTTTCAGGAGATCGATATTACAGGCGTCACGTTGCCTATAACAAAGCATAATTTCTTCGTTACCGACGTTAACGAGCTTGCAGATACCATCAGAGAGGCATTTCGTATAGCAAAATCCGGCAGACCGGGTCCCGTGCTTATAGATATCCCCAAGGACGTTCAGATAGCCGAATGCGAATACACGGCATCCGATATAGTCAAGCCGTTTGAGCAGGAAACAGTGTCGGACGAAATGGTTCAAAAGGCAATAGAGATTATAAATGCATCCAAAAGACCGTATATTTATATCGGCGGTGGTGCCGCAGGCGCGGGAATGACCGAGGATATAATTGCACTTGCCGAAAAGATAGATGCGTACATAGGCTGTACCTTTATGGGTATTTCCGCTATCCCAAATTCATACGACCGTTTTTTGGGCATGCAGGGTATGCACGGTAAGTATGAGTCTTCTATTGCAAATAAAGAAGCCGACCTTATCATCGGTGTCGGTGTTCGTTTCAGCGACAGAGCAACGGGCAACCCCTCTAAGTATTCTAAATATGCAAGAATAATTCAACTCGATACCGATATAGCCGAGATAAACAAAAACATCAAGGTCGAGCTCGGACTTATAGGTGATATAACAAGCACTTTCAAGCGCATACTTGACGGCTGTGCAAAAAAATCTCATCCTCAGTGGCGTAAGGCGGTCGAGGAATTTAAAGCCGAGGGAAAGAGGATCAGGAGCGAGGCAGAGTTGCTCGCAGGCGATTCTATGACCCCCAAAAAGATATTCGATGTTATAAATGCACTCAAGGACGATAATACGGTTGTTGTAACCGACGTCGGTCAGCACCAGATGTGGACTGCGCAGTATGTCAAGTTCGAAACAACAAGACGGTTTGCATCAAGCGGCGGACTCGGGGCAATGGGATATGGCTTGGGTGCCGCAATAGGTGCAAATATCGCCTGCGGCGATAGGGCAGTGCTTATAACAGGCGACGGAAGCTTCGGGATGAATCTCAATGAGCTTGTCACCGCTGTTACGTACAATACTCCTATAGTAATAGTGATAATGAATAACGGCGCACTCGGAATGGTTCGTCAATGGCAGTCGCTGTTTTTCGAGGAACGCTATTCGAGCACGATATTGAACCGACAGACCGATTTTGTAAAATTAGCCGAGGCGTTTGGCGCAAAAGGCGCGCGCGCAACTAATATAGACGAGTTTAGAAATGCCTTCGAAGAGGCAGTTAAATATAACGGACCGTATGTTATAGATACCGTTATTGATATGAATGAACTTGTACTTCCGATGTTGCCCCCCGGCGGTTCTATCGAAGATATTATAACAACAAAAGAACAGGTGAATAAGATATGAGAAGCGTAATAGCGGTATATGTTGAGAATAAATACGGTGTTCTGTCGCGTGTATCAGGGCTGTTCATGCGCAAAGGGTTCAATATCGATTCGCTTACCGTTGGCGAAACCGAAAACCCCGATTATTCGAGAATAACCATAACCCTCAACGGTGATGATTACGCGCGCGAGCAGATGATTAATCAGCTAAAAAAACTGTATAATGTAAAGAAAGTCAAATTGCTCTCCGCCGAAAGTTCGGTCGAGAGGGAACTGCTACTGTTAAAGGTCAAAAATACCCCCGAAAACCGTCAGGAAATAATGGCAGCAACCGAAATATACCGTGCAAAAATAATTGATTATACCACCGATGCAATGTGTGTAGAGGTAACGGGCGAGCCTACCAAGATAAAAGCGTTTATAGAGGTCATGAAACCGCTCGGGATAGTCGAAATGTGCCGAACCGGCGTAGTTGCATTGGAGCGCGGTGCCGATATTCTCGAAAATCAGCCGGTTATTTCCTAAAACAGGAGATGGAATGATGAATACATCAAAATATACACGACAGTTTTTTGCCGTCAAAAATCCAAAAAGGAAATGGGCGGAAAAGACGTATATAGAAAAAGCACCCACCTGGTGTTCGGTGGATCTGCGCGACGGAAACCAGTCGCTCATGGTCCCGATGAGCCTTGACGAAAAACTGGAGTTTTTCAAACTGCTTACCAAAGTCGGGTTCAAAGAAATCGAGGTGGGTTTTCCCGCCGCGAGCGAAACCGAATATACCTTTCTCCGAACACTTATAGATAATAACCTCATACCCGACAACGTAACGGTTCAGGTTCTTACCCAAAGCAGAGAACATATTATTCGTAAGACCTTCGATGCATTAGAGGGTTGCAAAAACGCAATCGTTCATTTGTATAATTCCACTTCATCCGCTCAGAGAGAGCAGGTTTTTAGAAAGTCAAAAGAGGAAATAATCAAAATCGCAACCGACGGAGCGACGCTGTTCGATAAGATATCGAAAGAAAAGCGAGTTAGCTACAGATACGAGTATTCTCCCGAATCTTTCACAGGTACCGAGCCCGAATTTGCGCTCGAGATTTGCAATGCGGTTTTGGATATTTGGAAACCGACACCCGACCGCAAGGCGATAATCAAGCTTCCCGTAACCGTCGAGCTGGCGTCGCCGCATATTTATGCCGATCAGGTGGAATATATGTGTGATAATCTCAAATACAGAGATTCGGTCGAGGTTTCGCTTCATCCCCATAACGATCGCGGCTGTGCGGTTGCCGATTCGGAACTGGGCTTGCTCGCAGGTGCGGACCGTATCGAGGGTACGCTTTTCGGTAACGGTGAGCGCACGGGAAACGTCGATATCGTAACGCTTGCGCTCAATATGTACGCGCAGGGCGTAGAACCTAATCTCGACTTTTCGGATATGCCTAAAATAGCGGAGCTGTATGAACGCGTTACTCGCATGCAGGTTTATGAACGTCAGCCCTATTCGGGCAAGCTTGTTTTTGCGGCTTTTTCGGGCTCGCATCAGGACGCTATCGCAAAGGGTATGAAATGGCGCGAGGAACAGGGCAGTGATGCATGGACGGTTCCCTATCTTCCCATAGATCCGAAAGATGTCGGCAGGGAATACGAAACCGATGTTATTCGCATTAATTCGCAGTCGGGAAAGGGCGGCATCGGCTATTTGCTCGAACATCATTTCGGATACGTGCTTCCTGCCAAGATGCGCGAAGAAGTCGGCTATATGGTCAAAAATATATCCGATCAGGAGCATGCCGAGCTTTCTCCGCAAGAGGTGTTGCAGGTATTTACAGAGACCTATGTAAATATCAACAATCATCTAAAACTTATAGATTATCACTTTATCCGCGGCGTTAATATAAGCGTAACTCTCACGGTAGAGATACACGGAAAAATAAAGGAATTGGTCGCCACGGGTAATGGCCGTCTTGACGCCGTCAGCAATGCGGTAAAGAAACAGCTAGGGCTCGAATTTTCCGAACTCACGTACGAAGAACATGCACTTACAAAAGGATCTTCCTCTCAGGCAATCACCTATGTAAGTATAACAATGCAGAATGGCAAAAAGATCTGGGGCGTAGGTATTCACGACGATATTATAGCCTCGTCAGTCAATGCATTGTTCTCTGCGGTCAATCGCAGTATGGAAGGAGTTTAAGCACCATGGGAATGACCATGACACAAAAAATACTCGCAAGCCACGCAGGTTTAGATAGGGTAGAAGCAGGGCAGTTGATCAATGCAAAGCTTGATATCGTGCTTGGTAACGATATTACAACTCCCGTTGCGGTAAACGAGTTTAAAAAGGCTGGGTTTGACAGGGTATTCGATAAAGAGCGAATCGCAATCGTTTTGGACCATTTTGTTCCCAATAAGGATATCAAAGCCGCAGAACAGTCAAAAACCTGCCGTGAATTTGCAAAGGAATATTCGGTAAAGCATTTTTACGACGTAGGCAAAATGGGCATCGAGCATGCGCTGTTGCCCGAGCAGGGCATAGTAACTGCAGGCGACTGTATAATAGGCGCAGACAGCCATACCTGCACATATGGTGCGTTAGGTGCCTTTTCGACAGGTGTTGGGTCTACCGATATGGCAGCGGCTATGGCTACGGGAACTGCATGGTTCAAGGTTCCGTCGGCAATAAAGTTCAATTTGTTCGGGCAATTGCCGAGCAATTGCAGCGGCAAGGATCTTATACTGAGTATTATCGGTATGATAGGAGTTGACGGCGCACTTTATAAGAGTATGGAATTTATGGGTAGCGGCGTAGCGACGCTCTCTATGGATGATCGATTCTGTATATGTAATATGGCGGTTGAGGCAGGCGCAAAGAACGGTATTTTTCCGATTGATGAGGCTACACTTAACTATCTCAAGGGCAGAAGCGAGCGTGAATATGCCATCTACACTCCTGATCCGGATGCCGAATACGAAAAGACTTATGATATAGATCTGTCGAAGATACAGCCGACCGTTGCCTGTCCGCATCTTCCCGAAAATACAAGAAACGCTTGCGAACTTTCGCACGTTAAGATCGATCAGGTAGTTATAGGAAGCTGT
>JAZTZF010000200.1:0-1647 GCA_045637325.1 Eubacteriales bacterium
CTACGACGCCGGAGACGGCGAGCTTGTTTCTACCGAAATAATAGTAAGGTGCGAATAAAACGGTTTGCGTTATTAAGAAAAAGCCTTTTGCTCACTCAAGCAAAAGGCTTTTTTGATCAAACTTTATGGATGGCAGTTACCGCAGGGGGAATAACCCATTGCTATGAGTTCTTCTCGTGTGCCGCTAAACTCCTGTCTGTTTGCATCACTTATTTTTTTGGCACTGCTACAGCTTGAATAGTGGAACTTTTTGGTATTTGTATTCAAAACATAGTTCGTGCCTTGCGGTTCGTCGCCTTCTGGCTCGGCAGGTTCTTCCGATTCGACAGGATCTTTAGGTTCTTCCGACACGTCGGGTTTCTGCGTGCTGTTTCCGCCAACGTTGCCAAAAACATCGGCATCGGCATTTCTCGATACGGTAACCGTAACCGTATTGCCGTCGGATATACATATAATATCGCCCTGCATGTCGGTGCGGAAGGTTTTTACTTCTGCGTCCCTTAATCTGCTCAACACCTCTTCGGTCGGGTGACCGTAGGTGTTTCCGTCGCCTACCGATATAATCGCATATTCGGGCATGATCTCACGCAGAAAAAGATAACCTGTCGAGGTTTCCGAACCGTGGTGTCCGACTTTTAGAACGGTTGATTCCAGGGCATAGCCTTGGTCCAAAATCGTCTGTTCGACCTCGCGCTCCGCATCGCCAGTGAACAAGAAAGAAGTGTTGCCGTAGGTGATTTTAAGAACTATCGAGGAATTGTTGGTATCGCTATCGGTATTAACCGCAAGCACCTTGCAATCTGCACTTCCGAGCGAAAACATTGTTCCGACTGACGGTATTGTTATAGATGCACCGTGCTTATCGACGGCTTTGACGAAATTATTAAAAGCATCGCTCGCATAGGTTTTGACAGGGCAGTAAACAACATCGACGGATGCATAATTCAGCGCACCTGCGATGCCACCTATATGGTCCTCGTGAGCATGTGTGCCGATAACGTAATCCAAATGAGAAATACTATACTTTTTCAAATAAGAATAAAGTTTGCTTGAATCTGCCACGTTGCCGCCGTCTATCAGCATTGCTTTTCCGTCGCAAATAATCAACGCGGCGTCTGCCTGCCCGACGTCTATAAAGTGAACCTCAAAACTGCTTTCCTCGGGAGTTGTTGTGTCCGATTCGTCGGTATCGTCTACAATATCCGATGCGGTATCCTCGTCGGTGTCCTCGGATGATGTGTTTTCGGAACTCTCCGTTGTGACCTCCTCGGCGCTCTCTCCTATGCTCTCGGTATAAGTTTCGGAGGAATCTGCCGAATCGTGCTCCGCATTATCCGCAGGCGAAGACTGATCTGTTGCAAAACAACCCGTAAGGGTTGATATACACATTATAAGGCACAGTAAAATACATATTCTTTTCATAATACTAAGTAATATTCCCTCTCGAGCAAGAATTTTTATTTCTCGTCAGTCCATATTTATTTGCAGGATGCAGCGGTATAACAAGAATGATAAATATACATGTATTATATGCCGTTTCGTCTCAAAATTCAAGAGTTTCAACCGATTTTCACAATTAAACCGCAGTAGGCATTGCGCGCTCGGCTCTTTTATGCTATACTTGAAAAAACAACAATCTAAACGGAG
>JAZTZF010000201.1:0-9053 GCA_045637325.1 Eubacteriales bacterium
TGGTTGCCGCCGGTAAGCACGTCGGCGCCGCTTTCGAACAGGAGCGATGCATCGTTCCTGTCAAGACCGCTGCCGTCGTGGGCGTTTTCGGCGTTCACTATTACAAGATCTGCCTGTTCGAGGTTTTTGATCCTGCGCAGATTTTTGCGTATAAATTCCATGCCGGGGGTACCGAAAACATCCCCCACCGCAAGGATCCTCAGCATAAAAACACCAACTTCTAAACCTATTCTGAAACAACAATACAGCCTTAGTCTTGCCGAAAATTATTTCGCGTAATCTACCTGACGCATTTCTCTGATAAGGTTTATCTTGATCTGACCGGGATATTCAAGCTCCTCTTCGATCTTGCGTGCAATATCCCTTGCGATAAACACCATTTCGTCGTCGTTCACCTCGTCGGGTTTTACCATTATGCGTACTTCTCTGCCTGCCTGAATAGCAAACGATTTTTCGACACCGGTAAACGAGGTTGCGATCTCTTCGAGCTTCTGCAATCTCTTGATATAGGTCTCGAGATTTTCGCGTCTTGCGCCGGGTCTTGCCGCAGAAACGGCATCTGCCGCCTGAACGATCATTGCGACCAGAGTATGAGGCTCTACGTCGCCGTGGTGTGCCTCGATAGCATGTACTATCTCGCGGCTTTCTTTGTACTTGCGTGCGACGTCGACACCGATCTGTACGTGAGAACCGTCAACCTCGTGTGTCATCGCCTTGCCTATATCGTGCAACAGACCTGCGCGCTTTGCCTGAGCAACGTCAACGCCGAGCTCGGATGCGATCATGCCTGCAATATGAGCAACTTCAATAGAATGCTTTAATACGTTCTGACCGTAGCTCGTGCGGTATTTAAGTCTGCCGAGCAGCTTGATCAGTTCGGGATTTATGCCGTGAACGCCGGTTTCGTAGGTCGCCTGTTCGCCCTCTTTCTTAATAACGGCCTCGACCTCTTTGCGGCTCTTTTCTACGGTTTCCTCAATGCGAGAGGGGTGGATACGACCGTCGGAAATCAGCTTTTCGAGCGTCATCCTTGCAACTTCGCGGCGTACGGGATCGAACGTCGAAATAGCAATTGCCTCGGGAGTATCGTCGATGATCAGATCGACACCCGTAAGAGTTTCGATAGCACGGATGTTTCTGCCTTCTCTGCCTATAATTCTACCCTTCATTTCGTCGTTGGGCAGGTCTACTACCGAAACGGTAGCCTCGGCAACGCTGTCGGCGGCGCAACGCTGGATAGCCAGCGCGATTATGTTCTTGGCGGATTCTTCTGCCTTGTCCTTGCATTCCTGCTCGACCTCAAGCAGCTTCATCGCCATTTCGTGTCTTGCTTCGCTTTCAACACGTTCCATCAACAATGCGCGTGCATCCTCGGTGGACATGCCCGAGATCTTTTGCAACAGTTCCTCCTGTTGTGTAACGATCTCTTCGGCTTTCAACTTCAGTTCTTCGTTTTCGCGGATCTTGGTGTTCAAAACCTCTTCTTTCTTTTCGAGGTTTTCGTACTTCTTGTCGAGATTTTCTTCCTTCTGCATTGCTCTGCGTTCCAAACGCTGAAGGTCGTTTCTTCTCTCTTTCAACTCGCGCTCGGTATCATTTTTGATCTTAAGCGCTTCTTCTTTTGCCTCTACCAGCTTTTCTTTCTTTGCTGTTTCGGCGGCTTTTGCGGCATCTTCGATTATCCTCTTGGCTTCTGCCTCCGCACTGCCGATTTTCTTTTCGGCGATAGCTTTGCGGATAAGCATACCAATAACGACACCCAAGAAGGCAGCAGCGACTATCAAGCCGATCGCTAAATACAAATTGTCCATTTTTGCCTCCGGAAATTTATTTTATCCCTAGCCAAACGCTCTTGTCCGACTGATAAGTTTTATGCCGTGGCAGTTCTAAAACAGCCACACATATCGTTATTTCGCCGCGGCAAGGTTTCGGCATTGGTATTCATAGTAATTATACATGTTTTTTTCCATATTGTAAAGAGAATTTTCCATATTTTTGCTCTGTTTTTTTCTTTTATTTCGCTTTTTTGGAACCGTTTGGATTCAAGCACTTAAGCCACACGAAGAAAAGCATGATTTTTTTGGTATAAACCTTCGAATTTTGCAGATATTATTTACAGTTTAATGCCGAAACGTGGCAACAAAACTCGGTTATTAATGTTTCGGTGAATTATGGAAGGAACGGTATTTTTATGAAAAAATTAATCTCGCTTGCACTCATCCTGTTGCTTGCGCTTTCGCTCATGCTGTTCGCTTCTGCGGAGGGCACAGAGGTTTCCTACGGCGTCGATTACTCGCTCGTTACCCCCGCTTCGGAAGCATATCCCGACGATGGCATCAAGCTGACCGACGGCATATTCGGCAGTATTCCCGACGACGGTGTAAACTATTACGCCAGCGGTGCCTACGTTGGGTTCAATCAGACGTCCGTGAACAGCGACGGCGATTTTGTGGTAATTCTCGACCTCGGCAGAGTTTACGACGATCTTTCGGGGTTCACCGTCGGGTTCCTTAACGAAACGTCGGTGGGCATTTTTGCGCCCAAGTCGGTTTCTTTCTCGATTGCCCATGAAGAAAACGGCACCTACACCGACCTCGGCATGCTCAACACCGCCAAGTCTACCGCGGACGGCATCTCCGAAACCCACGCCGCAACCCTTGCCGCAGAAGACGTATCGGGCAGATATGTCCGAGTTGCCATTAAGCATCTCGGCGAGTACACCGACGCAAACGGCGCGATAAAAACAGCAGGCTGGACGTTTATCGACGAGATAAGCGTCTACTCCTCCAACAACGCAAACGGCGAGTCCGGAGAAAGCAGTGACGATGCTTCCGACACAAGCTCTGGCACCGATTCGGAATCCGAGCCCTCTCTTCCCGAGTCAAGCGACACCTCCGACGAATCGGACGGACCGGTAGTTCCCGGTGATAACGGAACAAATATGGCTGTATTTGTATTCTTGGCGCTCTCTGCCGTTGCAATGGCGGTTGCGCTGTTTGCCCGCAGAAGGCAGAGCTATTAATAATCGCATGCGTTTTTAAGTCCTGATCAACAACAAAAACTCTGTCCCGAACAAAATCGGGGCAGAGTTTTCAATTTCCGTTATTATTGTTCTTGAGAAGCGAGGTTGGCCAACTTCTTTTTGTTTTTTGACGAAGCAAGTCGGGCAGAGATATAAACCACCAAGCCGAGATCCACTACCGAATAAGCCGCCAAATAATCGAACCTGAAGGTGCCGAAGCAATGCAGAACGAGATTTGGCAGAGAATAAACGAGCAGGAAATATATCGACAGATATCCGAAAAAGATATACGTTATCGAAGAGATATCCGAAACGTAGGATTTGCCCTCGCAAAGGAAGAAGAGCATCACTATAATAAGACCGATAATATGGTACGCACCCGAAGACGCCAACGGAGCCGTGCCGGTACGGATAAAATCACCGAACAGGCGGAACATCGAAAGCATTATCGGCGCCAACGCCGTTATTGCATCTATAGTGTTATAGCTGCGTTTTGTGTTATAGCGGAGACCGCAATAAAGGAACCTTACCGCAGAAAGTATTGTGAACACAAACACCATTTTGCCGAAAAAGTCAATCTGCAACGTATCAGAGCCGAAAAACGTCAATCCATAAATCAACGCCGCACCGACAAGCGAAAACGCCAGAATCAGCGAGCCTGCCTGAACCGAGCCGAATGAACGGTCGAGCTTTGCCACTCTTTTTTTCCCCAAAGCGAGTGCCGAACAGAAAAACGTGAACACCGAGATCGCGCTGACAACGGCAAACAAAATAACCTCAAGACTATCGGGAAGATAATAGGTATTGGTGTCCACTGCGTTTTTTTCCATACATGAGGTAACGATAACCGTCCTCAGTGCCGCCATAAGACACGACACCGCCACTACTGCAATAACGTGCAGTTTCTGCAAACGCATAAATATCCTCCCTTGATAAAAATCATCGACCGTTACACAGGTCGGTAGTATTATAATTCAACAAACCCGTTTTGTAAAGTGCAAAACACATTATTAACAATTTATTTAAGGTCTTGTCACTTTACGTTATTTAAGATCTTGTTTCTTTGCAACTATATCGTAAGGTTTCCCAACCGAAATAACAGTAAAGAACGTCTTTTTCTTCTGCAGATTTGTTTGGCACAAGACGGTTGGGTTTTCATTAAACGGGTGTGACAAGCATTCCGCTGCAATTACATGGCAGAGCTGTAATCGTTTAGCCTGCCGCGGTATATCTGCTCGTACTCAAGCTCCATAAAGTTCATCGGGTGAACCACCTCGGGCAGACGCTCTGCGCCGTTCACGTTATATTTTGTCAGAACCTCGCTTACAAATTCCGAGCAATAATAGCAACGTTCCTTTTTTCGGGGTTTCTTTATTGCGGCAAACCCAAGCCCCAGATAATTATAGTGATATTTGTTCTGCTCGGACATCATCTTATCCATATGCGTAACGATATCTTTATAGGTATCCTCGCTCACGTCCACCTTAAGCACGACCGCGGTCGTATCTGGAAAACGCTTGAACGTGCCCTTGTTGGGACACTCCTGCACAAAACCGCCCCAAACAGGATTGTAGGGGTGGCGTCTTCCGAACGAATACATCATCGTCAGGTCTTTAGAAAGGCTTATCGACGCATGGTTAAATTCCGCACCGGTGATCAGCCGTATCAGCTTCGACACCCAGGTGCCGGTTCGTGTAAGCACTATATATATTTCGTTGTCTGTCGTTTTGCGTGACACGGTACTCACGTCCTTTCCTTTATAAATCCTGCAAGTTGTTTCTGTTTGCTATTCACCCGAAAAGGCTGTAAACAGCTCGGCATTCGGAACGAAGAAGTAACGGCGAACCATCAAATAATCGAGCGAATCGACACCGTTATTTTCGCAAACGTCCGCCGCCGCCGACTGTATATCCGACATGACGTAGTTCGAAAGGCAGGCACGCTTTATCAAAAGATAATCGCCCACATCCAGCGCGCCGTTGCAGTTCACGTCGCCCGCAAGACAGACCGTTGCCGAGTCTATAATCTTTCCGTCTATCTCTATTGTAACCACACTGCCGGTTCCGACACGGTCGGACGCCGAAAGTATTTTTCCGTCTGCACTTTTAACGGTTATTTTTTGTTTATCGAAACGTTCCGAGAAGGAATCCAGCGACAATTTCCATTCTGCGGCGCGAAGATAGCCTTCCTCGCTCAGCGAAAATACGTTGCCCGACGGAAGAATGTTCTTTCGGCTGTAAAACGTTGTATATTCCAAGAACACCCAGCCTGTTTTTCCGTTATACTCGGTTTTGCCCCAAAATCCGTCTATTTCGGTAACCTCTATTATTTTGCCGTTGGGGATTATCGCAAGAGAGCTCGACGTCGTATTCGTTTCGGCGCGGAGATTAAGTGCGGAGGTCAGTTTATAATAACCTGCTTCTTTTTTTGTTTGTATAACCTTGGAATCGGGGTAATTATAGGGCATATTTACATACTCTATACCCCTTGCCGCCGAATTTGCGAACTGCTCCCAGGTATAGCGTCTTGTAGAAACTACACAGGATGCCGAGGCAACGCCGTCGCCGCCTGCATTGCCGTGATATACAACGATAAAATCCTCGTCCATCGTAAGGATCGAAAAAGAGTGTCCTGCCGAAATACGAATATGAGCGCCGGGAGCGGCTTTCATAAGCAACGCCTTTACGCTGTTGGCTGTTACGGCGCCGCTGGAGAGCGAACCGACGTTGTAATACAGCGATTGGTACGTAGGCTGGTCAATAAACCCAAAGCATTTCCAAAAAACCATTCTAGCAAACGCAAAACACTGCGCGCCGAGAAGATCGATCTCGCAGGTCTCTTTTATCCCCGTCGGATAATAACGCATACAGTTGCAGTTGCCCACCGACTGAATACAATAATTAGCCGCCGTGTTATGGCAGGTACACGCCTTGCCGTTTTTAGTGAAAAACGTACCCGGCATATGCTCGGCAAGCGGAAGCGTGACCTCTCCTACCTCCACGTACGGGCCCGAATACTCGTTTGTATCGGCAGCAAGCTCGGTTCCGTAATCCTGCGGAGGAGCCGTGATATCGGTTTCGGGTTCGCTGTTTTGTGCCGAAACGTACTGCAAAAACTCGTCGTTTCCGCCGGAGTGGAAGTCGTTTCCAATAGCTTCTTCGTGCTCGAAATTCGGGTTTTTCTTTATCCAGCGTATACTGCCGTCGGGGTTCGGAACAAACCCCTCTATATCGTTTCTTGTCAAAACCGCTTTTTCTTTGCCGCTTTTGTTACGGGTATAAACCGTCTCTCCGCTAAGGTACATCATACCGTCATCTGTAACGTAGAGGCATTTTATCTCCTGCTCAAAAGCACAAACAAGTGACATTCCGCTTCCGTCGGGAGAGCAGGACGTTATATTATTTCCCGAAGTAAACCAAAGCTTACCGTCATAATAATTAAGATATTTTGCATCAACATCGGCAATGATTTCGTCACCGCCGTTTGCGGTTACACGCCTTAGAATCCCGTTATCGCTATAAACCGTGTCGTTTCCGACATCGACCGAGATCCCGCCGTAAAGTATACGGTCGCCAAACTCGCACTCCGAGGCAAAAACGTCGTTGTCCGTGCACATCATCGGCATAAGCGATATTACAAAAATCGCGCAAATCAATATCGAAACGGCACGTTTAAGCATTTTTTCCTCCCAAGTACGGTCTTTTTACCAAATTCTTATTCATTATACATAATAACACATTTTACCACTCAAAATCAAGACCTTTTATATCTTGTTTATTGCAGTGTAAAAAGGTATTGAAAAAAGGGAAGGAATGGTGTATAATGGTATGAATTTATTTATCGAATTGATGTTCGGAGGATGAAAATGAAGAATACCGAAAAAACAATGGACAAGCTTGTTGCGCTTTGCAAGGGCAGAGGTTTTATTTTTGCGGGCAGCGAAATATACGGCGGCCTTGCCAACACGTGGGATTACGGTCCTCTCGGCGTAGAGCTTAAAAATAACATCAAGCGCGCATGGTGGAAGAAGTTTGTACAGGAGAACACCTATAACGTAGGACTTGATTCGGCGATTCTTATGAATCCTCAGACGTGGGTTGCATCGGGTCACCTCGGCGGATTCTCGGATCCGCTTATGGACTGCCGCGAATGTAAAGAGCGTTTCCGTGCAGATAAATTGATCGAGGACTGGTGTGCCGAAAACGGATACACGCTCGAGAAGCCGATCGACGCATTTTCTCAGCAGGAAATGAAGGATTTTGTCGAGGAAAAGAACATCAAATGTCCTACCTGCGGCAAGCATAATTTTACCGATATCCGTCAATTCAACCTTATGTTCAAGACTTTCCAGGGCGTTACCGAGGATGCAAAGAACACGGTTTATCTCCGTCCCGAAACGGCACAGGGTATTTTTGTAAACTTTGCAAACGTTCAGCGTACCACACGCAAAAAGCTCCCCTTTGGTATAGGTCAGATAGGCAAGAGCTTCCGTAACGAGATCACCCCTGGTAACTTTATTTTCCGCGTGCGCGAGTTCGAGCAGATGGAGCTCGAGTTCTTCTGCGAGCCCGGCACCGACCTCGAGTGGTTTGCATATTGGCGCGGATTCTGCCGCGATTGGCTGCTTTCGCTCGGCATGAAGGAAGAAAATCTTCGTTTGCGCGACCACGATCCCGAGGAGCTTTGCTTCTATTCCAAGGCAACCACCGACTTCGAATTTTTGTTCCCGTTCGGATGGGGCGAGCTTTGGGGCGTTGCCGACAGAACCGATTACGACCTTACTCAGCACCAAAACACATCGGGTAACGACCTTACCTATTTTGATCAGGAAAAGAACGAAAAATATATTCCCTACGTTATCGAGCCTTCGCTTGGCGTAGAACGCTCGGTTCTTGCGTTCCTTGTAGACGCATACGACGAGGAAAACATCGGACGCGACGGCGCAGACGACGTTCGTACCGTGCTTCGCTTCCATCCTGCGCTTGCGCCGTTCAAGGCGGCGGTTCTTCCGCTTTCGAAGAAGCTGGGCGAAAAAGCGCGCGAGCTTGCCAACGACCTTTGCAAGTATTTCCCTGTTGTTTACGACGAATCGGGTTCTATCGGCAAGCGTTACCGCCGCGAGGACGAGATCGGTACACCGTTCTGTATCACCTTCGACTTCGATTCGTTGGAGGACAACTGCGTAACCGTTCGCGACCGCGATACCATGGAACAGGTAAGAATGCCTATTTCCGAAGTAAAGGCGTATATCGAAGAAAAGATAAACTTCTAAAATATATCAATAGACAAAAACGGCGTTTCCTGCCGTTTTTGTTCTTGATACGCCAAAAAAACAAACGGTCTGCCGAATCAGGCGTTCCGTTGCTCGAAAGGCAAAAAATATGTACGATTGTATAGTAGTCGGGGGCGGCCCTGCAGGGCTGTTTGCCGCTTATAACGCCGCAAAGAACCAAAAGCGCGTGCTTTTGCTCGAGAAGAACGACCGTTGCGGCAGAAAACTGGATATTACGGGCAAGGGCAGGTGCAACGTAACCAATTATTGCTCGCGCGAGGAATTTTTGAACAACGTTATCGCCAACCCAAAATTTCTTATGGGCGCGATATCCCGTTTCTCGCCCGAGGATACGGTTGCCTTTTTCGAGTCCGAGGGTGTTCCGACAAAAATCGAGCGCGGCAACCGCGTGTTCCCCCAAAGCGACAGGGCGCACGATATTACGCAGGCGCTGGTTTCGGCATGCCTGCGAGAGGGCGTTGTTATCAAACAAAAAAGGGTAACCGCCTTGCTCCAAAACGACAAAAAAGTAACGGGCGTGCGTTGCGGAAAAGAGGATATTTCCACCAAATCGGTGATAATAGCCTGCGGCGGCGCATCCTACCCCAAAACAGGCTCGGACGGCAGCGGACACCGCCTTGCCGAGAGCGTCGGTCATAGTATCACGGCTATAAGGCCCTCGCTCGTTCCGCTTACCTCAAGCGATAGGATCTGCCGCGACTGTATGGGGCTTTCGCTCAGAAATGTGGGAATTTCGTT
>JAZTZF010000202.1:0-2291 GCA_045637325.1 Eubacteriales bacterium
TTCGGCGGTGCGGATATTGTATTTTTTTGCCAACTCATTTTTGGCAAGTACAATGCCGTGTCTGTCCTCCGCGCTTCCGCAAACCGCCATCGGAACCGATGCATATTCGGGATGCAATACAGTTTCGCACGAGGCGAAAAAAGAATTCGCGTCGCAGTGCAAGATCGTCCGTATTTTATGCGCCTTGGCGTGTTCGCTGATTTTATTCGTATGAAAATTGGAATTTTTCATTATTTGTCCGCCGTTGTCGGGGCCCATATACATATATCTTTCACTTCTTTCATCAGATATGCTTGTATATGATACCACCCGAACAAACGTTTGTCAAGAACAAATGTTCTCGGGGCGCGGATCCAAAATCTTCTTTTATGCAAAAACAAAAAAATCTCCTATAGCAGAAGAAACTACTATAGGAGTTTTTTTGTGATTATTGATTTGACTCGTCTGTATCTGCCGATTGAACATCGTCGATAGACTTGGTAACGCTGTGTTTGATGGGAGTCCATTCCACCTTTTTGAATATGGCGGCTATTGCGATGGGGCAATAGGACAGCATAAATATCGGGAAGGTGAAAAGATACTTTATCAACTTCTTCGGAGGACAGTCTATAACATCCCACTCGGTCATCAGCGTAATAAAACCGACGATAAATATCAGCATATAGATTATCGAGCTGAAATACAATACGGGCACCATGCAGAATTGGAAGAATACCGAAAATACGGGATATTCTGCAAATATCGTAAGACCGTAAATAAACTCACCGATACAGCACAAAACCGAAAGTATGGTGAACATAAGCGCAGGGAAAATAGTCATCAGCATATCATAGCAAGCGAAAGAACCCTTGAAAACGTTCTTGAACAGCTTGCCGCCGTAATTTCCGAACACCTGGTAGAAGCCCTTTGACCAACGCAAACGCTGATTCCAGGATTGCTTAAACGTTTCGGGCTGTTCGTCATACACTATCGACCCGCCGCTGTAACCGATCATCTCGCCGCGGATTGCCATATCTACCGAAAATTCGATATCCTCGGTAAGAAGGTGGTACTTCCAGCCGTTGTTGTTCTCGATAATCTCGCGGCTGATACAGAATCCTGTACCCGAAATCGCACAGGATGTACCAAAACGCATTCTTGCATGGTTAAGATACTTTGCTTCGCGGAGGAACCACAAGGAATATCCTGCGGTGATCCAGTTGGTGCTGTAATTCTTAGAGTTACGGTAACTGGTAAGCGCCTTGTACCCGCGGTTGAAGTTAGTGTTCATTTCCTTGATGAAATTCTTATCAACAAGGTTATCGGCATCGAAAACTATGTAGGCGTCGCAATCGTCTTTTTCTGCAAGAAGCTTTTTAAACAGAAAATCAAGCGCATAGCCCTTGCCTATAAGCTCGGTATTGTTACGTTCCAATACTATTGCACCGTGCTCTCTGCCCACGCCGGCGGTATTATCGGTACAGTTATCGGCAATAAGGAATATCTTTATAAGTTCCTTCGGATAATCCTGACGGTTTATGCTCTCGAGCAGGTGACCTATAACATCCTCCTCGTTGCGCGCACTTATAACAACGCCGAATTTATTTAGTTTATCGCTTTTTACGGGTTTGGATTTATCCTTGCCGAGGAAAACCCAGAAAATATATACAAACTGATAGAGATAACAAATTATAAAAGCTGCAGTAAGAATTATATTACATATTGTAAATATGTTTTCTATCTCCACGATGAAACCTCCGTGGTGAATTTTATTTTTCTTATTATACAACAACAGGCATAAAATGTCAATAGTTGTATCCAAAACGAAAAGACCTCTGCATACAGAGCCGATTTTCTCCGCTGCTTCGGTCTTTTTGATCCGATTAAAGTCTGGATGCAATAGCTTCCAAAAAGCCGGTCGTATCTACCTGCGTCTTATTTTCGAGAGTCGAAATAATACAAAGGTCCTTTGTCATAATGCCGCTTTCGATAGTGTCGATAGTTGCCTTTTCTACCTTTTCGGCATATTCGACAAGTTCCTTTATTCCGTCGAGTTCGCCACGCTTTTTAAGTGCGCCCGTCCATGCAAATATAGTGGCAACAGGGTTTATTCTTACGGGAACGCCCTTTAAATAATCGTAATAATGGCGCTGAACCGTACCATGAGCCGCTTCGTATTCATAATAACCGTCGGGCGAAACAAGCACGCTTGTCATCATCGCCAGCGAGCCGTGGGGGTAAGATACCATATCGCTCATAACGTCGCCGTGGTAGTTTTTGCATGCCCAAATAAAACCCCCCTCGGAACGCAT
>JAZTZF010000203.1:0-3026 GCA_045637325.1 Eubacteriales bacterium
GCCAGAGAGTCGGCATAGCGCAGGCGCTTATCGGCAACCCCAAGGTGCTTATTTTCGACGAACCCACCATAGGTCTTGACCCGCGCCAGATAATCGAGATAAGAAATCTCATAAAAATGCTCGGGCGCGAGCATACCATTATACTTTCCACGCACATTTTGCCCGAGGTTCAGGCGGTTTGCGACAGGATAGTTGTTATTAACAAGGGCGAGATCGTTGCAAACGAAAAGACCGAGGACCTTATAAACGCAGTAGACGGCTCGAGAAAGCTCGTTGCCAAGATAGTCGGCCCCGAGGAAGAGGTTCTAAAGGCGTTGAGAGCGCTCGGCGGAGTAAAAAGCGCAGACGTTATCGGCAAGCGCGATACCGACAGTATAAGCTACATGATAGAATCTCAGGACAGAGTAGATATAAGAAAACCGCTTTTCCATATGCTTTCTTCCAAGGGCTGGCCGATGATAGGGCTCGAGGGAATGGAACTCAGCCTCGAGGATATCTTTATGCGCCTTGTCGGCAAAGAAAAGGAAAACAAGGAAACCAAGAAATCAAAGAAAGGTGTGAAATAAATGTTTGCGATATACATGCGTGAGTTGAAATCATATTTTCTCACACCTATCGGATATATTTTCTGCGGTATGTTTTTGGTAGTATCGGGGTTGACGTTTGCGCAGTTCACTTTGCTTGCGCAGGACACAAGTAACGTCGGTCAGTATTTTGTGTGGATGATGTATATCTTTTCGATATTGCTCCCCCTGCTTACCATGAAACTGTTTTCGGAAGACAGAAAGACGAGAACCGATCAAATTTTGCTCACAAGCCCCGTATCGATATTCGGCATAGTAATGGGCAAATATCTTGCGGCACTTACCGTTTTCGGCGCGACTTTTGTTGTAAACAGCTTTAATTTCGTGCTTTTGTTCAAATACGGCACTCCTAACGTTGCTTCTATTTTGATGAACGTTTTCGGCGTGTTCTTGCTCGGTGCGGCATTTATCGCTATAGGATTATTGCTTTCCTCTCTTACCGAGAACCAGCTTATTGCCGCGGTATCGGCAATGGGTGTTAACGTTGCCATGTTGCTCATCAGCCGTATTTCGGGCAGTATAGAGTCCACCTTCTGGCGTACGGTGCTAAAATGGTTTTCGATAGTAGACAGATTTACGCCCTTTACCAACCAGATGCTCGATGTATCTGCCATCGTTTATTATATCAGCCTTGCGGCGATAGCGCTGTTTCTTACTACCCGCGTTATCGAAAAACGCCGTTGGGCATAAGGAAAGGCGGTTTTGACAATGAACGACAACAACAAACAGACCGCCCGTGTAAAAGACAACAGGCGTTATAAATACGGTTCTATTTCGGTTGTATTTACAATCGTTTTCATAGCATTGGTATTGGTTATAAACCTTGTGTTCTCGTCGCTTTCGCTTTCGGGCGAGCTGACGGTGGACCTTACTAAAGAGGATTTTACCTCCATAGGCGAGGAATCCGAAAGACTGCTTACCGAGCTCGGCAAGGATCTTGACGTTACCATTACTTTTATGTCGGCGCGCGATAAATTCGACGTTGAGGCGAACAATTATAACGGTATTAACCTTACCGGAATAGTCCGCGATCTTGCCGAGAATTATCAGCGCATGTTCGACGGCAGCGGCGATAAGGGCACAGTTACGGTTCAGTATAAGGAGCTTGATCAGGACCCCGCGTTCGAGAAAAAATTCCTCGAGGAATCGACGACAAAACTCACCGTTATGAGTGTTATCGTCGAGGGCAAGCACCACTATCGCGTGCTTGATCTCTCGTCGTTCTTCTCGCTTGACGAGAACGGCAAATACTATGCGTTCAACGGTGAATACCGTTTCACCTCGGCAATGCTCCAAAGCTCTATTGCCGAGTCGCAGGTCGTAACACTCACCTACGGTCACGGCGAGCCTATCGGCGCAGACGGCTTGATACCCGAGTCTTCTTCTGTGGCAGGCATAGCGTCGGTTCTGTCCGAGGCAGGGTTTGAGGTAAAGACAGCTAACCTCGCATCCGAGGAGATCGACCCCCGTACCGAGATCCTTATAACCTACGATCCGGTTACCGATATATCTACCGATGAGGCGGATAAGATAACAAAATATCTTGCATCGCGTAACTCTTATATGGTTTTTGTAGATTCCGCAACCCCTGCGCTCGATAACCTTCAGGCAATGCTTAACGACAACTGGGGCATCGACTACAAGCCCTTTTACCGCGTTACCGACGAAACACATTCGCTCGGCAACTCCAATACGATAAACGTAAAATATCCTACCTTATCGCCAGAGGAATATAACGATTCCGCGGCGTACCAGATACACAAGACGGTCAGCGATATGGGCGGTACCATTGCAACCGCACTGCCCGAGAGCGTAGAGCTTTTTGTCCGCGACGGTCGCACAAAGGATGAATTTTCGGCAGAAACCGTGCTTACATCCTACGAGACGGCAAAATCGGCAACCGAATCTCAAGCCGGCACCGAGGGCGAGATTCCGCTTATGCTTCTTTCGAAAAAACAGGGATACGCGGAAAATAACGCTACCGTATATTCCTACGTTATGCTTGTGGGCAGTACCGAGTTTGCGAACACAAAAAATCTTGCATCTACGTACGGAAACAAGCGTGTGCTCCTTTCCTCGGCGCGTATATTCAGCTCGAACCGCGTTGTGCCTGATATAGAATACCGCGCTTTCGGCTCTACCGCGCTCGAGATAGAAAACGGCACCGCAAAGACACTTACATGGCTTATATGTACAATACTCCCCGGCATAATAATCATTATGGGCATTGCGGTGTTCCTCCGACGCAGACATCTGTAATATCGGCGGAACCTCAACAAAGGAAGTTTATTAAATGAAGAAACAGATTATTGTTATCGCATCGGTTGCGCTTGCGGCGGTGCTTCTGTTCACATCGTATGTCGTGTTTTTAAAAGACGACGGCATCGACGAGGTCGGAGATCCCTTTTATACTCTGACCGACGATGTTAAGGGTGCACTTTC
>JAZTZF010000204.1:0-1935 GCA_045637325.1 Eubacteriales bacterium
CAAAATTGATTACAGATATTCCCAATCCCGATGTGGCGATTTCAATGGGATGTAATGTGGGTTGTCCTTTTATTGGCAGAGCATTTGATGATAATTGGGAATTAGCAGACCCCACAGGAAAAACTGATGAGGAATTTAAGATAATAATCAAAAAAATCGAAGAAAATATTTTAAAGTTAAAAGACGAATATAAATAATTTCAATTTGTCGGCAAACTCCCAAGGGCCGCAGCGACGCAGCGTTGGAGTTCTTTTACCCTACAATCAAATTAAAGAAAAGTTTTTACTACGAAAAAACTGCTTGGAAGAACTATCTTCCAAGCAGTTTAGTATGATTCGATTTATTCCCAGGCGCTCCCGAAAACTGTAACTTAAACAATTTTGTATGGGTATTTTTACTCATATTATCGGGAGTGCTCAGATTATCCATAAAATATGGACTGTCAAGATTTTTGTTGTCACGCTGACAACAATATTATTATCAATCTGAGGGCAGATTTCAATAATTTTTCAAAATCAAAACACAATCGTAATCGTTGCGCCTTCTCCGACCTTGCTATCAAGTTTGATCGTGCCGCCGTGATAGGCTACGGCGTGCTTTACGATAGAAAGTCCAAGACCGGTGCCGCCAGTTTCTTTGGAATGGCTCTTATCTACACGATAGAATCGTTCAAAGATACGGCTTTGATGCTCGGTAGAAATACCAATGCCGGTATCGCTGACAGAAAGAACAATGTTGCCGTCCGTTTTTTTGAGGTCAATCGCAACCTTGCCGCCTTCCTTGTTATAGCGGATAGCATTATCGCAAAGATTGTAAATAATCTCATAAAGATATCTGCGTATACCGTTCATTACGCAGGACTCACCGTTAAGATGAATCTCTACTTGCTTTTTCGCCGCCGAAACAGTCAGTACCTCAATAACCTCATTCGCTACATCGTAAAGATCAACCGACTCGGTTAATGGTTCGCTGTCCTCATCAAGCTGAGAAAGGCGGATAATATCGTTAATGAGCGAAACAAGTCTTGTAGCTTCGTTCTTGATATTGCCTACAAAACGCTTTGTGTCTTCGGGTTTCACAAGGTCATTTTCAAGAAGTTCCGCACTGCCGATAATGGATTGAAGCGGAGTTTTCAGTTCGTGAGAAACGTTGGCAGTGAACTCCTTGCGGTTACGCTCGGCGAATGCCGTTTCGGTAACGTCAAAGCAAAGAATAACAATGCCCACCGTCTTTCCGTCTGACTCGGTGCGGTTAATAACAAACTGATACTCGTTGCCACCTCGTTCCTCACGGAACTCACTGTGCTTGCCATCTAGTGCTTTTTCGATAGCACGGCTCATAACGCTTGTGCGGTCAAGGGTAAGAAAATCTCGACCGACCGCTGTTTCGTCTGCGCCGAACAACTTTTTAGCGGCGGCGTTGATACTGAGTATCATACCTTTATTATCAAGCAGAACAAGTCCCTCGTTCATAGAAGCGGTGATCTGCTCGAACTCATCGGACTTCTGTCGCAATTCACGCATCTGTCGTGTGATTTGCTTATGCTGTTTGTTAAGCTTGGTAAGAATAGGAGCAAGCTCTTCATAGGTATCGTTTTCGGCAGGATTTTCAAGGTCAAGCTCGTTCAGTGGTTTTACAATATCCTTTGCCATTTTGTGCGTCAGTGTAAGTGCCACAACAGCAGAAATCAAAATAATAGCGACAATGGCGGGCATCATACCGATGATCAACGCACCAACAGTAACCGGACTTACCGAGATACGAAGCACATTGCCGTTTTCAAGGCGGGTGGCTTCATAAAAAGTACGCTCGGTCAGGGTTGAGGAATATCTTGCACTGCTGCCGTTTCCGTTTTCAAGTGCTTCGGTTATTTCCTCACGGTCAAGGTGATTTTCCATATCCGAAGTGTCAGCTTGTGAGTCATAGAGAACCTCG
>JAZTZF010000205.1:0-3913 GCA_045637325.1 Eubacteriales bacterium
GCTTGGGGCCGGTAGCGTCGCTGGTGATAAAGGGCAGGTTGATATTGGTGCTCATCGTAGCCGAAAGCTCGATTTTTGCCTTTTCTGCCGCTTCCTTAAGGCGCTGCATTGCCATTTTATCGTTGCGGAGGTCGATGCCGGACTCGGATTTGAATGTATCCGCAATCCAGTTCATAACCTTTTCGTCAAAGTCGTCACCGCCCAGTCTTGCGTCGCCTGCCGAAGCAAGAACCTCGAAAACGCCCTCGCTGATATCAAGGATAGAAACGTCGAAAGTACCGCCGCCGAGGTCGTAAATAAGGATCTTCTGGTCGATATCCTTATCAAGACCGTAAGCAAGTGCCGCCGCGGTCGGCTCGTTGATTATACGCATAACCTCAAGACCTGCGATTTTGCCGGCATCTTTGGTTGCCTGACGCTGAGAGTCGGAGAAATATGCGGGAACGGTGATAACCGCCTTATCTACCTTGGTGCCGAGATATGCTTCGGCATCGCTTTTTAGCTTCTGAAGCACCATTGCGCTTATTTCTTGGGGAGTATAGTCCTTGCCGTCGATACCTACCTTGTAGTTGGTACCCATTTCTCTTTTAATAGAGATAATTGTACGGTCGGGGTTGGTTATTGCCTGTCTTTTGGCAACCTGACCAACCATTCTTTCGCCTGTTTTGGAAAAAGCAACGACCGAGGGAGTGGTTCTGTTACCTTCGGCGTTGGGGATAACAACGGGCTCGCCCGCTTCGTATACTGCTACGCAGGAGTTTGTTGTACCAAGGTCAATACCTATGATTTTAGACATAATTAAATACCTTCCTTTACATATATTGAAAATTTATTCACTAAGTTAGTTAACTACTTTTACCATTGCATGGCGAATGACTTTTTCACCGAACGTATAGCCTTTTTGGAACGTCTGAACGACGATGTTTTCGCCCAATGTTTCGTCATCCTCGTGCATTATTGCGTTGTGGAGATTGGGGTCGAACTCTTTTCCGTCGGACTCTATTGCCGAAACGCCGATCTTTGACATTATATCGTCAAATTGCTTGTGAAGTGCCTTTATGCCGTCGTCGTCGGGGCTGAATTCCATCGCCTTATCCAAACTGTCGGCAAGCGGCAAAATTGCCTTAACGGCGTCGCAGTATGCATCGGCGTAGGCATCGCTCTTTTCTTTTGTCGAGCGCTTGCGGTAGTTATCGTATTCCGCCGCAAGACGCAGATATCTGTCGTCGTATTCGGATATCTTTTTGTTAAGCGCTTCTATTTCTTTTTCGGCTTTTTTGGAGTATTTTTCTTCTTTTACTTCCTCGGTAGTCTCTGCGGTTTCTTCGGTTGCCGCAGTTTCCTCGGTTTCTTCTGTTTCGTTAATCTGTTCGGTGTTCATTGTTTCCGTCTCCTATCAAGAGGTTTCTGTTTGTGCCGATCTCTTTGTCTATCTGGCCTGTAAGTCCTTCTGCAAAATAATCAAGCGACGCGATTACTTTTTTATAGTCCATTCGTTTCGGACCGATAACGCCTACCGCGCCGATCACCTTTCCGTCCACGCTAATCGGGTGGAAAACAAACCCCGTTCCGGGCGGTGCGATATCTTGTGCTTCGTCACCGAATATTATGCTCGTCTGTCCAGGAACCGCCTTTTTCATAAGCTCGGAGAAGCGTTTGCGCTCCTCTATCATCGAAAGCACGCTCTGAACCTTTGCGACGTTGAAAAACTCGGGGTAGGAAAGCAGTTTTGTAACGCCGTCGATATGAACCTTTTCGCTGTCGAAGGAATTGAACATCTCGTTCACCACACGCAAAAGCATACTGGAGAACGATTTGTATTCGCCCATTGCGCTCTCGAACTCCAACACCGTGTTCAGATTGACCTGCTCGGGCGTGATGCCGACAAAGCATTTGTTGAGCGCATTCTTTGCGGTTTCTATAACAGAATCGTCGAGCTTTTCCTGCGTTTTGACCTGACGCGAGCGTACAGAACCGTCCTTGCAGATCATTACCAAAAGAAAATCGTGCTCGCCTATAAGCAAAGCCTCGTACCTGTCTGCCTCGGTTCCGCTTCCGCCGATAAATGCAAACGAGGTGTAGTTTGTAAGCTCGCCTATCGCATGGCTCGCTTCTTCCATAAGTGTCGAGAGCTCTACCAGCTTGTTCTCGATAACCTCATCCAGCACCTCTACCTCTTCCATAGCCAGATAATATCTGTCCATAAGGTTTTCTACGTACGTGTGGTAGCCTTTTGCGGTAGGAACCCTGCCTGCCGAGGTGTGCGGCTGCTCAAGATATCCCATGCTTTCGAGCGCGCTCATTTCGTTACGGAGCGTTGCGCTGGAAACGTTAAAGTCTGCGTTTGCGGTAAGATATTTCGATCCCACCGGCTCGCCCGTGGCGATGTAGGCATCGACAACAGAACGAAGTATGGCTTTTTTGCGTTCGCTGAGTTCCATATATCGCGTGTGCTCCTTTTTGGAATTTAGCACTCTTGCGCCTAATGTGCTAATCTATGCTTATTATACCCCGTTTTTTGCCTTTGTCAATAGCTTTTGCAAAAAAACACGTCATTAAAACCGCAAAATTTCTGGCGGTATTTGCCAATCTCTGCTAAAAATGCGTTTTTGGCGTAACGTTTGAAATTTTGCAACGAAAAAAGAGTTGCCCGAATTTTCATTCGAACAACTCTTTTACTGTGTTGATTTTATTTAACGCTGTAGGTGCCGAGCACGATTCTCTTGACCAACAGGTAGTCAACCGAATCTACAGAGCCGTTGCAGTTAACGTCTGCGCGGACAAGTGCGTCTTCGTCAAGCTCGTAGGTGCCCAAGCAGTAGCGTTTTACAAACAGATAGTCGACAGAGTCTACCGTGCCACTCTTGTTAACGTCGCCGAGTACTATATTATCGGCTTTTTCAAACTTAGCGGTGAGGTGCACGTCGTCGGTGACGGGGGCGGCGAAATTGTACATCTCGCCATCGTCGGTGTACCAACCGAGGAAGGTGTAGCCGTCCTTAGCGGGGTCGGCGGGGCGCTCCACGTAGTCGCCCTCCAGCACCATCACCTTATCCAGCACGGTATCGTCCACGTAGAACCACGCATTGTAGTAGGCCATCTCGGTGACGATGAAATGCTCGGAGTACACGTACTGGGTGTCGTTGTAGTAGGCATAGATGCAATACTCGTCAAAACCGGGCTCCACTGTACAATAGGTGGCGTTGACGTCCAGCTCCTCAAACGTATAGAAGGGTCTGCCGTTGGGGCCAAGGTTGATCTTCACCAACGCCAGCTTCACAGGGACGAAGTTGGTGGCCCAAGTCGCCTCCGCGTAGGCGCCGTACAGGGACACGCAGTCCGCAGGCTGCAGGGTAAAGGCGGGGGCGGTCTCGGTAATGGTGATCTTGCTGGAATACTTGGCGTTGGCATCGTTGTAGTAAGCGATGACAACATAGCCGTACTCGTTGGCAGGGAGATCTACAGATGTCGTGGTATTGCTGTACTCCACCTGATTTACAACTTGGGTCAGGGAGTTGTACTCACCGACGATGATCTTGCAGGGGGTGAAGTTGGTCTGCCAGCTGACGGTCATTTTGCCGCCGTAGGGAGCTTCGCCGCCAACGGGCTGAGTGGTAAATTCAGGGGTGGTAATCGCTTCGAATTCAAGGGTAACACCAAACGCATCTGAAGAATACGCAGCATTCACCTTAGCCTTCTGACCGTTAATATAGACGGTCATATCCGCTTTGTTTGCAGTAAAGTTATAGCCGTCTTCGTGTTTGAATTCAACAATAACAGCATAGCGCTTACCGGATTCAAATTTACTTCCGGCGGACATGTTGAACCAGTCCCAAACGCCGCCATCACCCTGTTTGTACTCCGTCCACACCACTTTGTTGACGATGACGCCGTCAGTATTGCTCTTCACGGT